>CAZQPN010000001.1:0-45324 GCA_964595215.1 uncultured Rubrivivax sp.
ACGCCCCGCCCGGCGGGATCGACAGCGTCAGCAGCGCGCACGCCGCCATCGCACGGGCCAAAGGACGGAGCGCTGGTTGGCGTCGGACCATGCGGTTTGCCTCAGACATCGTCACGCTCCCATCGGGCCGGGCGCGGCGCATGGCGCCTGCGGCCCGGCAACACACGCAGGATGGCCGCCAGGCGGCCCATCGCGCGACGGCCCGCGCTCATCGCAGCGCCCAGGAGGCGGCCAGATGCAGCTTCCAGTCGCCACGGTCGGTCTGCGCCCCGTCACGCCCGGCGCGCGCCAGGTCCAGCCGCAGCTGTCCCGGGCCGAGCGCGTACGCCAGGCCCACGCCGACGCCCGTCAGCGTGCAGCGTGTGCGGCCTTGAAGGCACGGGGTCGACAGGCGGTTCATCACCTGACCACCGTCACCGAAGAGCGACAGCCGCAGGCTGGCCGCGGCCGGGTCGGCGCGGGCCGGCAGCAGCTCCGGCGAGATGAGCTCCAGCGACGCCAGGTAGCCGGCGTCGCCGATCACCTCGCGCTCCTCGTAGCCGCGCACCGCCTTGGCCCCGGCCAGGCCGAACTGCTCGCCGGCGATGAGCGCGTCGCCACCCAGCTGGGCCTGGAACCGTGCGCGCAGGCCCCAGTCGGCGTCGAGCCGCGGCTGGGCAAAGGCGCCCAGCCGCCAGACGGTGTAGCGCTTCGGCGCCCCGGGACGGACGGCGTCGAAGTCCTGCTGCGCGGCATGGCGGCCGCCCAGGCCCAGGTTGCCGGACAGCGTGAGGTAGCCGCCGGCGGGCACTGGGCCGCCGCGCTGGGCGGCGTACTCCAGCGTCAACGGCGTGGAGGTCACGCTTTCGCCGGCCGTCCCGCAGGCGCCCGGCGGCAGGCCGGCGATGCGGCAGTCGTTCAGGTAGTCGCGCCGGTCCAGCGAGACGCTGGCGCGATGCTCGAGCTCGCCGCGGCGCGGCAGCAGCCCGGTCAGCCGCGCCCCGACCACGTGGCCCTGGCCGGCGAAGGACAGCGTGCCCACCGGGGTCGCGGTGGCACCGCCGTCGACATCCGAATAGGCGAAGTAGCCGTCCAGCCGCATCGACGGCCCGTACAGCGGCATGCTGTAGTTGCCGCTGACCACGACGACGTCAGCCGGCTCGGTCGGCGAGGTCTGGACCTGCAGCGACGCCTGATGGTCGCGGCCCGCGATGGCGTCGTGGCGCCACGCCAGCGCGGCCCGCCACTGGCCGGTACGGTCGTCGCCGGTGTTGTCGATCAGCAGCGACCACTGCGTCACCCTGCCCTCGGTGACGTGGATGCGCACGTCGACGGCACCCGGCTCGGTGCCCGCCTCGAGCGTGACCGCGAGCTGGCGCGCCGGGTTCTCGTTGGCGAGCTGGACCTGGCGGTCGATCTCGCGCACGTTGGGCGTGCGCCCCTCCTCGATCAGCGGCAGCGCGCGCCGGATCGCCTCTGGGGACTGGCGTTCGCTGCCGGTGACGACAACGCGGGCGATCTTGCCTTCGAGCACCGCGATGCGCACCGTCCCGCCGGCGGTGGACTGCTCCGGCAGGTAGGCGATCACGGCGCCGTACCCGGCCTGTCGATACAGCTCCTGCACCGACGCCGCGGCCGCCTGCAGATCGGCCATCGAGCGCTGTCCCTTGAAGGGCAGCAACGCGGCCTGGATGGCCTGCGCTGGCAACAAGGTGTTGCCGGTGATCTCAAACTCCGACACGACGATCGCCACGGGCGGCTCGCTCGCCGCCGACGACGCAGCCGCCGCCGACGCGCAGGCGAGGACCACCAGGCCGACGCGGAGGGCACCGAGAAACGGGTTGTTGTTGAAGTTGATGACAGCCTCCGGAGTTCTGCGCTCTGTGCGATGCTGATGCTAGTCGTTCGGGCCCGTGCGGTCTCACCGGAATACCCCATGCGTGAGGGTTCGAACAGCTCGCGTTCGGCCTGCCGCCTGACTGAGCGCCAGCGGCGGCGCGAGGTGTACCGCATCCGGAGCGCGCGCACCCGCTGCATTCGAGGGGGTGTCAACGCGACGTACATTGGGATACATTTCGCACGTTTTGACCGGTTGACCGGTCATCCCTTTGGCGTCCCGTGACGCCCAACGATCGAGGGCATGTCCACAAGATGAGCGAAGATCCAGCGGGTTCGTACGATCCCGGCGAACCCGTCTCCGGGTGGATTCAGCCGCTGGACATCGGGGTCGGTGACGATCACAGCCCCTGCGGGCCGGACCTCGAGTACGACCCTGACATGCTCGAGCTTGAACAGCTCGGAGCAGGCAAGCCGGAAACGCAGTTCGCCCCGGCGGAGCCCCCTGATTGGATCCAGGTACGCGACAAGGCGAGCGAGCTGATGCAGCGCACGCGCGATCTCCGGGTCGCCATGCATTGGGCGCGCGCGAACGTCAACCTGGAAGGTTTTGCGGGCTTGTCGGCCGCCCTTTGCCTGCTGCAAGGCATGCTCGATGAGCTCTGGGATGGCGTACATCCTCTGGTCGATCCGGATGACGGCGACACCTTTGCCCGCCTGGGCGCCATTGGCGGCCTGAACAGCCTCGATGGCCTGCTCGGCGACGTCCGCAATGCCGTGCTGACGCGGGACCGGCGGCTCGCTGGTCTGCGCATCCGCGGCGTCGAGATCGCGGCCGATCGGCTGCAGCCGCGCCCCGACGAGGACTGGATGAGCCGCTCGCAGATCGAGACGGCGCTGGCCGAGTTGCCAGACCTGACGTACGTGCTGCGCACCCAATGTGCCGAGGCACAGCACTGGCTGAAGCGCCTGGGCAAGGTGATGGACGATCGCTTCGGGATCGGCGAGGGCGTCGACCTGAAGGCGATGCGCGGAATGCTGTCGGCGCTCGACTCGATGCTGCCCAAGGAGTCCGGTGACTCGGCCGACGCCGATGACGCGATCGACGACGACGACATTGGCGAGCCGGTGCCCTCACCGTCCACTGCCGGGCGCAGGGGATCCGGCGTCGTCAGCATCGACAGCCGCGCCGACGCGGTGCGCGCCATCGAGCTCGTGTGTGCTTATCTGGAACGCAGCGAACCGACCAATCCCGCCCAGTTGCTGCTGCGACGCGCGGTTCGGATGATCGACCGGAACTTTCTCCAGCTGGTGCGAGACCTGGCGCCCGATGCCATGCCGGAAGTGGCTCGAATCATGGGCGTCAATCCGGACGACATCGATGACGGCTAGGGTTCGTCCCAAGATTCGGTTCGGATACACGCGACCTAGACTGCGCGGTTCGCAAGTTTTGCCAGGAAGCTGCTGCTGACGGTCTCAGCGGCACATTGCTCGACCACATCAACGTCAGGACACGACCATGGGAAGCAGCCAGAAATTCATCGCCCGCAACCGGGCGCCCCGGGTGCAGATCGAGTACGACGTCGAGTTGTACGGCGCCGAGAAGAAAGTCCAGCTGCCGTTCGTCATGGGCGTCATGGCGGACCTTGCCGGCAAGCCCGAAGACCCGCTGCCGCCGGTGGCCGATCGCAAGTTCCTCGAATTCGACATCGACAACTTCGATACTCGCATGAAGGCGATGAAGCCGCGCGTCGCATTCATGGTGCCGAACACGCTCACTGGCGAAGGCAATCTCTCGGTGGACCTCACATTCGAGAGCATGGACGACTTCTCCCCCGCCGCCATCGCTGCCAAGGTGGACGGACTCAAGCAGCTCCTGGAAGCGCGCAACCAGCTGTCCAACCTCGTCACCTACATGGACGGCAAGGGCGGTGCCGAGGAACTGATCGCCAAGGTGCTGCAGGACCCCGCCCTGCTGCAGACCCTGGGTTCGGCGGCCAAGCCCGCAGAAGAATCCTGAGCGGCACCACCGCCCAGCCTCGCATCAACCCGCCCACCACAGGGCTCACCGTCTAAGCATCCGCCATGGCCGAACAACAGACCGAAGCGAGCGCCTTCTCCGGCGTCACGATGGAGGGCAACGAGTTTGCCTCTCTGCTGAACAAGGAGTTCAAACCCAAGTCCGACGAAGCACGCTCGGCCGTCGAGACCGCGGTGCAGACGCTGGCGCAGCAGGCGCTGGCCAACACCCAGCTGATCGGCAGCGACACGGTGCGCACGATCGAGGCGATGATCGCCGCGCTCGACCGCAAGATGTCCGAGCAGGTCAACGCCATCCTGCACCACGAGGACTTCCAGAAGCTCGAGTCCGCGTGGCGCGGCCTGAGCTACATGGTCAACAACACCGAGACCGACGAGTTCCTGAAGATCCGCGTCATGCCGATCTCCAAGCAGGAGCTGGGCAAGACACTGAAACGCTACAAGGGCACCGCCTGGGACCAGTCACCGATCTTCAAGAAGATGTACGAAGAAGAGTATGGCCAGTTCGGTGGCGAGCCCTTCGGCGCGATCGTCGGTGACTACCACTTCGATCATTCGCCGCCCGACGTCGAGCTGCTCGGCGAGATGGCCAAGATCGCGGCCGCCGCGCACGCGCCCTTCATCACCGGCACCGCGCCGACGGTCATGCAGATGGACTCCTGGTCCGAGCTGGCCAACCCGCGTGACCTGACGAAGATCTTCACGACGCCCGAGTACGCCGGCTGGCGTTCGCTACGCGAGTCGGACGATGCGCGCTACCTCGCGATGTGCATGCCGCGCTTCCTGGGGCGCCTGCCATACGGGGCCAAGACCAGCCCGGTGGACGCCTTCGACTTCGAGGAAGACACCACCGGCAGCGATCACGACAAGTACAGCTGGTGCAACGCCGCGTACGCGATGGCCACCAACATCAACCGCTCCTTCAAGGAGTACGGCTGGTGCTCGCGCATCCGGGGCGTCGAGTCGGGGGGCGTCGTCGCCAATCTGCCGACGCACACCTTCCCGACCGACGACGGCGGCGTCGACATGAAGTGCCCGACGGAGATCGCGATCTCCGACCGGCGTGAAGCCGAGCTGTCGAAGAACGGCTTTTTGGCGATGATCCACCGCAAGAACTCGGATCTCGCCGCGTTCATCGGTGCGCAGTCGTTGCAGAAACCGACCGAGTACGACGACCCTGACGCCACCGCCAACGCCGCGTTGGCGGCACGCCTGCCCTACCTGTTCGCCTGCAACCGCTTTGCGCATTACCTGAAGTGCATGGTGCGCGACAAGGTCGGCTCGTTCAAGACGCGCGAAGCGATGGAGCGCTGGCTGAACGAGTGGATCCTGCACTACGTCGATGGCGACCCGGCCAACAGCTCCGAGCAGACCAAGGCCGAACGCCCGTTGGCGGCCGCCGAGGTGGTGGTCGAAGAGGTCGAAGGTGCACCGGGCTACTACCAGTCGAAATTCTTCCTGAAGCCTCATTACCAGCTCGAGGGCCTCACCGTGTCCCTGCGGCTGGTATCCAAACTCCCGTCGGAGAAGGGTTGATGCCTGTCCTTTCCGCTTCTCCGATAACCACCACTCTGTTGGAGCATTGACATGCCTGGAAACGCGTTCATCAAGTTCACCAAGACGGACGGCGGCACGGCCCCCGGGGAGTCGCAGCAGATCGGTCACCTCGGCAGCGGTGGCTGGATCGAGATCGGTGACTGGAGCTGGGAGGTCGAGGCCGAGGCCAGTCACCTGAAAGGCACGGGAGCGGCCGTCGGCAAGCCCCAGCCCGGTGCGCTGACTTTCAAGCACTACTACGACAAGTCGTCGCCGGTGCTGATGCAGTTCATCGTCAAGGGCACGCACTTCGCGTCGGCCACGATCGACCTGCTCAAGCAGACCGGCAAGGAGCAGCCCGAGCTCTTCTACCAGCTTGTCGCCAAGGACGTGTTCATCACCAAGGTGTCCAGCTCCGGCTCCGAGGAAGGCGAGGTGAGCCAGGACGTCGACTTCGTGTTCAAGGCCGTATCCATCGGCTACAAGCGCCAGAAGAACGATGGCACGCTGGACAAGCCGCTCTTCTTCCGCTGGAACATCGCCGAGATGACCGATTCGATCGCCAAAGACGGCCTGACCATCAAGTAAGGTGAATTGACATGCCTGGAAATAGCTTCATCCTGTTCGGCAAGGCCGACGTCCCGCAAGGCGAGTCGCTTCAGAAGGGCCATCACGGCGATGACGGCTGGATCGAGATCTCCGAGTGGAACTTCGAGATCGAAGCCGAGCACAGCGCCACCAAAGGCACGGGCGCGGCCGTCGGCAAGGCCACGCCGGGCGTGCTGTCGATCAAGCACTACTGGGACACATCGTCGTCGACGATCCTGTCGAAGATGGTCGCGGGTCGCCACTTTCCGCTGATCACGATCGACATGCTGAAGGTCACCGGTGACGGCGCCAAGGGACCGCAGACCTACTTCCAAGCCAAGGTGACGGACGCGTTCGTCACCAAGGTCGCGACCAGCGGCGGTGAGGACGGCGCGCTGGAGCAGGAAGTCGAGTTTGTCTTCAAGGAGATCTACCTCGGCTACAAGCCGCAGAAGAACGACGGCACGCTCGACACCACGCTGGACTTCCATTGGAGCGTGAAGGACAACAAGACGGCCACCTCGATCCCGAAGCTGGCTTGAGGTACCCCTCGTCGCCGCTCGTGCCCTGCCTCCGGGCGGTGGTGTCGTCCTGACAACGCAGGCCTCGATCGGCCAGGGCATGGCACGCACGGCGTGATGTCGCACTGACGCTTCCCCGAATGATCTATCTGAAGCTGCTCTACAACGGGGAACCGGTAGCTGGCGACGCGACGACGCAGGGCTACGAGCAATGGATCGGGGTCGAGTCGTTCCGCTGGTCGATGACGGCCAAGCACACCCCTGCTGGCCCGCGTCTCGTACGCACCGAGTTGCGGCCGGGGGCCTTGAAGCTGAGCAAGGTCTTCGACCGCTCGTCGACCGTGCTTTACGAGCACATGATGAAGCAGCGGCAACTCGACTCCGCGACCATCGTGATGGTCGACACGGCGTTGCGCGACAGTGCCGAGAAGCCACAGAAAATGCTCCAGATCGTCCTCAAGAGCTGCTTCATCCGCAGCGTCGACACCTCCGCGGACGAGGACGGCAAGGCGCTGAAGCTGGCCGAGGAGATGACCCTGTCCTTCGAAGGCGGCAGCCTCGAGTACTTCCCCGACGACGCCGTGTCCAACCGTCGCCCCTCCGGCAAGCGGTACGACATCCCGAACGTGCTGGCGCGCTGAGCCAACGACTGGCCGCCCGCTGACGCCTACGCCCCATCGGCCCCGACCTGCACCCATTCCATGGCCGAGACCAGCCTGCTGTTCATGAAGCTCTCGGGCGCCAAGACGGGCCTGATCGAGGGTCAGGCCGAGCTTGCCGAGCACAAGAACTGGATCGAACTCGACAACTGGACGTGGGGACTGGAGCCGAAGGCGGACGACGACTCGATCGAGCCGGCGATCTTCTGCTTCAGCAAGCTCATGGACGCTGCGTCGCCGACCATGCTCAAGGCCATGGGCAGCGGTGACGAACTCTCCGCGACGATCGTGATCGAGGACGGATCGCTGTCGATGTTCGAGCTCACGATCCATCTGCAGAAGGCGCGGATCACGAAGTACGACCTTGTCTCGAAGGTGGAGGACAAGCGCGGCAGCATCACCGAGGAATGGGAGTTCGACTACGAGACGATCGTTCTGGAGTACCGTCCGGACGCGCGGTCGGCGCCGTCGATCGTTCGCATGCGTCGGCCACCCGGCGCGGCGACCGAGTCGAGTCAGAAGAAGACCAAGGAGATCATCGAGCTCGCCCGCGGTCTGGACATGGAAACGCTGGACGACATCTGGCTGAAGATCAAGGCGCAGCAGGCGTCTGGGGAGACAGCGGTCGCCCCCCCGGCCTCGACGCCGAAGTCGAAGCAGCGGTCGACGTCGACCGACTGATGGCGCCCAGACACGTCGGGGCCAACCGTCACACCGCCCTCATCGCCCATGGCCCTTGAAAACCATCGTGAGCTGGAAGCAGGTGGCCGCGACATCGACGCCGGCTTCCAGTGGGAGTTCTTCTGCACCAACTGCGATCGGCGCTGGGACAGCCCGTTCCAGCCTTACCGCCTGGGTCAGGTCAACGGCCTGCTGACGCGCTTCGCGGGCCTGATTTCCGACCGCCTGGCCGGCGCCGTCGGCGGTGACTTCTCGGACGTCGGGCTGCGTCGCGCACGCGAGAAGGCGCTGGCCGATGCACAGCAGCTCGCGGCGGCGCGATACGTCGAGTGTCCGAGCTGCCACAAGGCCGTCTGCCACGACTGCACGAACGCGCAGGCCGGTGTGTGCGTCACCTGTGCCGGCCGCCGTCAGCAAGAAGCCGCGATGCATGGCGAACGTGCGCCTGCCGACACGAGTCGCGCCGCGCGGACCGAATGCCCGAACTGTCGCCAGCAGCACGAAGGCGGCCGCTTCTGCGGCGCCTGCGGCTTCGACCTCGCCAGCACCCACAAGAGCTGCCCGGCTTGTGGTGCACTCGCGCCGCGCCAGGCGCGCTTCTGCACCGACTGCGGCCACGGGTTCTGACCCATGCGACGCGCTCCCACCATGTCCGACACTTGCAGGCCAGGCTCTCCATGACCGAACCCCTCTCCGCCGCCGAAGCCGCGATCCGTGCCGGACAACCGAAGCTGGCCCTCGAAGGGCTGACCGCGGCCGTCAAGGCGCGGCCAGCCGAACCGAGGCTGCGGATCTTCCTGGCCCAATTGCTGTGCGTCCTCGGACAGTGGGAGCGCGCGCACACCCAGCTCAACGTGGCCGCCGACCTGCAGCCGGACGCAGGCTCGATGCGCGAGATGGTCGGCCACGCGCTGCGCTGCGAGAAGATCCGCGCGGCCGTATTCGCAGGCCGACGATCGCCGATGGTCTTCGGCCAGCCCGACGAGTGGCTGGCGCTGCTCATCGAGTCGATCCTGCAGGCCGGAAGCGGCAACCCGGATCTGTCGCACAGCCTCGCGCAGCGCGCGTTCGACCAGGCGCCGGCCACCAGCGGGATGCTCGACGGCCATCCGTTCGCCTGGATCGCGGACGCCGATTCCCGCCTCGGGCCGGTGTTGGAGGCCATGGTCAACGGACGCTACTACTGGATCCCGTTCAGCCGCCTGGCGCGCATCGCCTTCGAGCCGGTCGTGGACCTGCGCGACCGCGTCTGGATACCGGCCACGCTGGCGTTCGCGAATGGCGGCGAGGCCATCGCGATGGTGCCGGTGCGCTATCCGGGCACTGAAGCGAGCGAGGACGGCGGCTTGCTGATGGCGGCCAAGACCGAGTGGCAGGATCTGGGCGAAGAACGTTACGCCGGCCTCGGCCAGCGCGTCCTGGTCACGGACAACGGCGAGCACGACCTGCTGTCCGTGCGCCTGATCGAGATGACGTCAGGGGATGCGGCGCCATGATGGCCGGGACGGGGTTGCAGTCATCGTGGCCACGCTGAGTTCCAAGGACCGGCTTCAGCCCGCACTGCTCGACCGACTGATCGACGATGCGCCGCGGCAGGTCGCCGAGACCGCCGACGCACGCGTGTTGAACCGCCAGCAGTTGCGCGCCGCGGTGCTGCGCGATTTGTCCTGGCTCTTCAATGCAATCCGGCCAGAGCCGGAGGCCGACTCGATCCGGTTGGAGGATCTCGAGCGCTGGAGCGAGGTGCCCGAGGCCCGTCGGTCGGTGCTCAATTACGGCATGCCGGCCTTCGCAGGCACCACACTTTCGTCGCTCGACGTCAGCATCATCGAGCGCAGCGTGAGCGAGGCCATTCGCGTTTTCGAGCCCCGCATCGATCCGCACAGCCTGCGCGTCGAAGTGTCGGTGAACCGGCACGGCAATCACCACAACACGCTGCAGATCGTCATTCGCGGACAGATGTGGAGCCAACCCGTGCCGCTGGAACTCCTGCTGGCGGCCGACCTCGACGTCGAGACGGGCCACACGCGCGTGCGCGAGCTGCGGACCTGACGGCCATGGACGCGCGCCTGCTTCGCTACTACAACCAGGAACTGCGTTACCTGCGCGAGGTGGGCAACGAGTTCGCGCAGGCTTTTCCGAAGATCGCCTCGCGCCTCGGGATGGAGGGCCTCGAGGTCACCGATCCGTATGTCGAGCGACTGCTCGAAGGATGCGCCTTCCTGGCCGCCCGCGTCCAGCTGAAGCTCGACGCAGAGTTCCCGCGCTTCTCGCACCGGCTGCTGGAGCTGCTGTACCCGAACTTCCTCGCGCCGCTGCCGGCCATGCTGGTCGCCCGCGTGACGCCGGTGCCGGACGCGAACCTGCTCAAGGGCCACGTGCTGCCGCGCGACAGTGCGTTGCATGGGCCCGCCAGCAGCGTCAGCGGCACGCGCTGCGAGTTCAGGACGACGCAGGCCACGACGTTGACCCCGCTGACGACGGCGTCCGCATCCCACGTCATCGACGTCACGGACCTCGGACTGTCGGGCCGACCGCTGGCGGCACGGCCGCGCAGCAGCCTGCGCATCGTGCTCGAGCTGCCCCAGGGCATGAGCTTCCAGAAGGTCGAGCTCGACACCCTTCGCTTCTACCTGTCCGGGCAGGCCGATGTCGCGATGAAGCTGCACGAGCTGGCCCTGACCAGCGTCGTCGGCATCGTCGCCGGCGCTCCGGGGCGCACCGGCGACGGCGGCCGGCAATGGCTGCCCAAGGCCAGGGTCGAGCCGGTCGGCTACGCCGACGACGAGGCGATGCTGCCGACCTCGCTGCGCACGCTGTCGGGCATGAGGATCCTGCAGGAGCACTTCGCCTTCCCCGAGCGCTTCCTGTTCATCGACGTGCACGGCCTGCGCGACGCCTTCGCGGCCACGCCGGGCAACCGGCTGGAGATCGTCTTCGTGCTGTCCCAGAGCGGCCAGGGCCTGGAAGGGGTCGTCACGCCGGAGAACTTCAGCCTGAACTGCGTGCCGGCGATCAACCTGTTCCCCAAGCGCGCCGATCGCATCCACGTCAACGACGGCGAGTACGAATTCCACGTCGTGCCGGACCGCACCGCACCGCTCGACTTCGAGGTGTACGACATCCTGTCACTCAGTGGCTACGACGATGCCGGTGTCGAGCAGCGTTTCCTGCCGCTGTACGGCACCGACCACGGCGAGCCGGGCCGGCAGTCGGCCTATTACACGTTGTGGCGCGAGCCACGGCTGGCGAGCGACACGTCGCGGCGCGATGGCCCGCGCTCGGGCTACGTCGGCTCGGAGGTCTTCGTCTCGCTGGTCGATCCGGCCGAAGCGCCCTATCGGGAGTCCTTGCGCCAGGTGTCGCTGCGCACCCGGTGCACGAACCGGGACCTGCCGGTGTTCATGCCCGGCAGCGGGTCGCAGGCGGATTACGCACTCGACGCCGGCGTGCCGCTGCAGTCGGTCCGCGTCGTCAGCGGCCCGTCGCGCCCCTTCTCGGCGATGCGCGAAGGCGGGGTGGCGTGGCGGCTGCTGAACCTGCTGTCACTCAACTACCTGTCGCTGCTGGACACCGACCAGGGCGCCGCCGTCGATGCCCTGCGTGACCTGCTCGGCCGCCTGCCGCAGGGCAACGAGCCGACGGTGCGGCGCCAGATCGAGGCACTGCAGCAGGTCAGCGCCAGGCCCGTGGTGCGACGTCACCCGGTACCGGGCCCGATCGCCTTCAGCCGCGGCATCGAGATTCGTTTGCAGGTCGATGAGCTCGGCCACGCCGGCGGCAGCGCCTACCTGTTCGGCGCAGCGATGCACCGTTATCTGGCACGCCATGCTTCGCTGAACAGCTTCGTCGAGACCGTTCTGGAGTCGCTCACCCGGGGCGAGGTGGCACGCTGGAAACCCGCGCAGGGCGCGCGGCCGGTCGCATGAACGACTCCGCCGGATCCGCCGCGCCGGTCGACCCGGCGCCCCTCCAAGCGCGTCAGGCGTCGCTCCGGGCATGGCTGGCTCAGGTCGCTGCGGCGCCCCACCGCTACGACTTCTACCAGGTGCTCAGGCGCATCGAGGCGGCCCGCCCCGACCTGCCTCGCCTGGGCGAGGCGATGCGCCCGGCGGCCGAGCCGATACGCATCGGACAGCCGGCCGATCTTTCCTTCGCGCCCGCGGCGCTGCACGCACTCGATCTCGATGGTGCAGTGCCGCGCCTGCAGCAGCGGATCTTCGGTCTCGTCGGACCGAACGGACCACTGCCGATCCACCTGACGGAGCTGGCTCACGACCGGCTGCACCACCACGCCGATCCGACCCTGCAACGCTTCCTGGATCTGCTCACGCACCGATTCGCGCTGCTGTTCTATCGCGCCTGGGCACAGGCGCAGCCGGCGATCGGCATGGACCGCCAGGACGATTGGGACTTCGACCGCCGACTGGCCACGCTGGTCGGTGTCGGCAGCGGCCCGCTGGCGGACCGCGATGCTGCGGGCGATGCGGCCAAGCTGCACTTTGCCGGACGGCTGGCGCGTCAGGTGCGTGATGCCGATGGGCTCGAGGCATGGTGTCGCAGCGAGTTCGACATCCCGCTGCGCGTCGAGCAGTGGTGCGGCCACTGGATGGCGCTCGCGCCCGACGAACGCACGCGTGCGTCGTCGCGCGACGGCCAGCGCCTGGGCCGCGGTGCCGTGCTCGGCGGAACCGTCTGGGACGTGCAGCACAAGTTCCGCATCGTCGTCGGCCCGCTGACGATGCCGCAGTACCGGCGATTCCTGCCGGGAGGCACCGATCTCGAGCGCCTTCGGGCCCTGGTGCGGCAGTGGGTCGGACTCGAGTTCGAGTGGGACCTGCGGCTGGTGCTGCTGCGCAAGGAGGTGCTGCCGCTGCAGCTGGGCACCGCACCGACCCGGCCGGACGGTGCGAGTCTCGGCCGGACCACGTGGCTGGGACGCTACCGCAAGGCGCACGACGCCGACGACCTGTGCATCGACGTCGAGCGCGCTCTGCGTCGACGTCGCCCCACCCACGACACGATATCCGCGGCAGGCCTGCCGCATCATCCTCAGTAAGACCTGGAGCCCTGCCATGAGCGAAATCAGCCGCGTTGCCCTTTTTGGCAAGCTCAATCCCCTGGCCTACAAGGCCATCGAGAGTGCCACCGTCTTCTGCAAGATGCGCGGCAATCCCTACGTCGAGCTGGTGCACTGGATCGCCCAGCTCGTGCAGACGCAGGGCACCGATCTGGAGGCCATCCTGCGCCACTACCAGATCGATGCCTCGGCACTCGCCAAGGACATCACGACCGCGCTCGACCGACTGCCGCGCGGTTCGACGGCGATCTCCGATTTCTCCGAGCACATCGAACACAGCATCGAGCGCGCCTGGGTCTACGGCACGCTGATGTTCGGCCAGGCGCAGGTGCGCACCGGCTACCTCGTGCTCGGCATGCTGCGCACCAACAGCCTGCGCAATGCGCTGCTCGCGATCTCGCGCCAGTTCGAGCGCATCAAGGCCGACGATCTGTCGGAGAATTTCCAGAAGATCTGCGGCAACAGTGCCGAAGCGGGCCTGGGCGCCCAGGACGGCAGCGGGCTGGCGGCCGGCGTCGGCGGCGAGCCTGGCACCGACAGCGGCGCGATGGCCCCGGCCGCAATGGGCAAGCAGGAGGCGCTGAAGAAGTTCTGCGTCGACATGACCGAGCGCGCCCGCGAAGGCAAGATGGACCCGGTCTCGGGCCGCGACGAGGAGATCCGGCAGATCGTCGACATCCTGATGCGCCGGCGCCAGAACAACCCGATCCTGACCGGGGAAGCCGGCGTCGGCAAGACAGCCGTGGTCGAGGGCTTCGCCCAGCGCCTGGCGCGCGGCGACGTGCCGCCACAGCTGCAGGAGGTCTCGCTGCTTTCGCTTGACCTCGGTTTGTTGCAGGCCGGCGCGAGCATGAAGGGCGAGTTCGAGCAACGGCTGCGCCAGGTGATCGACGAGGTGCAGGCCAGCCCCAAGCCCATCATCCTGTTCATCGACGAGGTCCACACCCTCGTCGGCGCGGGCGGCGCAGCCGGCACCGGCGACGCGGCCAACCTGCTCAAGCCGGCACTGGCGCGCGGCAACCTGCGCACGATCGGCGCCACGACCTGGGCCGAGTACAAGAAGTACATCGAGAAGGATCCGGCGCTGACGCGCCGCTTCCAGGTCGTCCAGGTGCCGGAGCCCGACGAGCAGAAGGCGATCCTGATGCTGCGCGGCGTCGCCAGCGTGCTCGAGAAGCACCACCGCGTGCAACTGCTCGACGAGGCGATCGAGAGTGCGGTCACGCTGTCGCACCGCTACATCCCCGCACGTCAGCTGCCCGACAAGGCGGTCAGCCTGCTCGACACCGCCTGCGCCCGCGTCGCCGTCAGCCAGCACGCGACGCCGGCCGAGGTCGAGGATTGTCAGCGCCGCATCGAGGCGCTGGAGATCGAGACCGGCATCGTCGAGCGCGAGGCCACGGTCGGCGTCGACATCGGCGTGCGCGGCACCGACGTGGCCGAGAAGCTGGCCGCCGAGCGCGCGCGGCTCGAGGTGCTGCAGGCCCGCTGGAAGGACGAGAAGGCCATCGTCGACAAGGTGCTGGCCCTGCGCGCGCAGCTGCGCGAGGGCAGTCAGCCGGTCGACCATGCCGGGGCCGAGCCGAGTCCGGACCGCGACCAGTTGCTCGCCGAGCTGAAGACCGAGCTGGCTCGACTGGCAGACCTGCAGGGCGATGCGCCGCTCATCATGCCGTCGGTCGATGCCCAGGCCGTGGCCAGCGTCGTCGCCGACTGGACCGGCATTCCGGTCGGGCGCATGGTGAAGAACGAGCTGGAGGCAATCCTGCGTCTGGGCGAGACGCTGGGTCAGCGCGTGATCGGCCAGCAGCACGGGCTGGACATGATCGCCAAGCGCATCCAGACCTCGCGTGCCAAGCTCGACAACCCGAACAAGCCGATCGGCGTCTTCATGCTGTGCGGCACCTCGGGCGTGGGCAAGACCGAGACCGCGCTGGCGCTGGCAGAGTCGCTCTACGGCGGCGAGCAGAACGTCATCACGATCAACATGAGCGAGTTCCAGGAGGCGCACACCGTCTCCACGCTGAAGGGCGCGCCCCCGGGCTACGTCGGCTACGGCGAGGGCGGGATCCTGACCGAGGCGGTGCGTCGCCGACCCTACAGCGTCGTCCTGCTCGACGAGGTCGAGAAGGCGCACAGCGACGTGCACGAGCTGTTCTTCCAGGTCTTCGACAAGGGCCGCATGGAGGACGGCGAGGGCCGCATGATCGACTTCAAGAACACGATCATCCTGCTGACGTCCAACGTCGGCTCCGAGCTGATCATGAACATGTGCAAGGACCCCGAGCTTCTGCCCGACCCGGATTCGCTGGCCACCGCGCTGCAGGAGCCGCTGATGAAGGTCTTTCCGCCGGCCCTGCTGGGCCGGCTCGTCACCATCCCCTACTACCCGCTGTCCGGCGAGATGCTGGCCAAGATCATCCGGCTGCAGCTCGGCCGCATCAAGAAGCGCATCGAGCAGAATCATCGTGCGCCGTTCGACTACACCGAAAACGCGGTCGAGTTGATCGTCAAACGCTGCAACAATGCCGAGGCCGGCGGGCGCATCATCGACAGCATCCTGACGAACACCGTGCTGCCCCGGGTGTCGATCGAGTACCTCAACCGCATGGCCCGCGGGGAGGAGTTCCGTGGCATCACGCTGGACGAGAGCGACGGCGACTTCTCCTATGCCTTCCATTGACGACCGTCGTCACCGGCCAGGCCTGACCGGAGCCGGCCGATGAAAGAGGTTCGCTTCAAGCCGCCGACAGGCAGCGGTCTGGCGGAGGAGGAGGACCTGCTGTTCCGACGCATGTACTGCCGAGAGCAGCTCGGGCGACTGTCGGAGTTCCGGCTCGAGCTGCTGCGCGCGAGTTCCAAGAAGGCCGTGACCGCCAAGGACATGCTCGGCAAGGCCGCGTGCGTCGAGATGCTGACCGATGTCAACGGAAAGAAGCGCCACCTGCACGGCCTGGTGACCGAGTTCGAGCGCGGTGGCGAGGTCCGCGGGCGCTATGACCTCTACCGTGTCGTCATGCGGCCATGGCTGTGGAAGCTCACGCTGGGCGAAGACTGCCGGATCTTCCAGAACAAGTCGGTCGTCGAGATCCTGGATGCGATATTCGACGAGTATGGCTCGACGAGCCAGGTCAAGAAGAGGCTGTCGGGCCAGTACAAGGCGCGCGCCTACACCGTGCAGTACCGCGAGAGTGACTTCCACTTCGTCTCCCGCCTGATGGAGGCGACCGGCATCTACTACTACTTCGAGCATGAGGAGTCGCAGCACAAGCTGGTGCTGTGCGACAGTCCCAGCGGGCACGATCCCAAGGGCACCGTCGCCTGGTCGTCCAAGCAGGAGACCGGCGAGCGCGTGCGCGACGACATCCTCACCGAGTGGACGCTGATCCACACGCTGCAGCCGCTCAAGTTTGCGACGACCGACTACGCCGCCGAGAAGCCGACCACCGACCTGCTGGCCGAAGCGAAGCGAAAGGATCCGTACACCGAGTCGAGCGACCTCGAGGTCTTCGACTATCCCGGTCTGCACGACGACCTGCAGATGGCCGAGGGCCAGAGCGCGGTGCCGACGGGCCAGAAGGCGGCCGACGGCAGGCAGCGGGCGGACGTGGAGGTCGCGCGGTTCGAGTCACGGCACAGCGTTGCCAAGGCGCTGACGCTGCTGCGCCCGCTGGCTGTCGGGTCGACGTTCAAGTTCAAGGATCACCCAGACGCGGGCGACTACCTGATGACCTCGTCGATCACGACGATGGAGTACAGCGGCTACGAGGCCGAGACCGACGACGCCAGCACCAGTTATCACTGCCGGTTCGACGCCGTTCCCAAGACCACCACCTTCCAGCCCGACCGGTCCTGCCGCCCGCCGGTCGTCAACGGGCCCCAGACCGCGACCGTGGTCGGGCCTGCCGGCAACGAGATCCACACCGACAGGCACGGGCGGGTCAAGGTGCTCTTCCACTGGGACCGGGTCGGGCGCAAGGCCAAGGACGGCAAGAGCTCCTGCTTCGTGCGCGTGAGCCAGCCCTGGGCCGGCAAGGGTTTCGGCTTCATGGCGCTGCCGCGCATCGGCGACGAGGTCGTCGTCGAGTTCCTCGAGGGCAACCCCGACCGTCCGCTGATCACCGGTCGCGTCTACAACGGCGACAACCCCCCGCCGTGGAAACTGCCCGACCTGGCCACCGTCAGCGGTGTCAAGACGCGCTCGAGCAAGGGCGGCGGTGAAGGCACGTTCAACGAGCTGCGCTTCGACGACAAGAAGGGCAGCGAGCACGTCTGGTTCCAGGCCGAGAAGGACTATCACCAATGGGTCAAGAACGACGCCCAGGTCACGATCAAGGGCATGCGCAAGCAGCTGGTCGAGAAGGACGATCAGTTCAAGATCTCTGGCAAGCTCGACGGTGACATCGCCAAGACGGTCACGCTCAAGATCGGCACCGACACGCACGGCAGCATCGGCGGCGACCTGATGATCAAGGTCGGTGGCGCCGCCGGGTTGACCATCGCCGGTGCCACGAAGGTCAAGTCCGATGGCGCGATGAGCCTGACGACCGCCGCGGCGCTCGACGTCACTGCGGCCTCCGGCGTCAAGCTCAACAGCGACGCCGCCTTCCATATCAAGGCCACCGCCGGCGTGATGATCGACGGCGGCATGTCGCTGACGATCAAGGCCGGCGCGGGGTTCATCGTCCTGGACGGCAGCGGCGTCAGCATCGTCGGTCCGATGGTCAAGATCAACTCCGGCGGCAGCGCCTCGCCGGCGCAGAAGGCGGCCGCGGCCACCGTTCCGGCCCCGAAGGACCCGCCCGAACTGCCCGAACACAAGGACCCGCTGGCCGGCACATGAGCGCCGTGCCCGCCGCCGCGTCGTCCGCCGACGCCCCCGCACTGACGGCGCCACAGCTCAAGGACCAGCTGTGGGCGGCTGCCGCTCGGCATGTCGTCGCCGTCGTGATGGGGTCCCGTGTGCCAGGCCTGCCCGCGCGCCTGGCCACGGCCGACGTGATCGACTTCGACTGCCTCATTCCCGGCGCGCTGTCGGCCGAGCAACAGCAGCAGGCGCCCTACATGGTTCACCTCGCGAGTCAGTCGGAGTTCACCGACTGGCTGCTGTTCGAGGCCGCCGCCGGCCTCGGCGACTGGGGCGTACTCGTCCTGACCACCGCACCTGCGCTCGCGTTGCGCAGCCATCTGCGTTCACTGATGCAGGCCCAGCTGCCCGATGGACAGGTCATCGACCTCGACTGGATGGACGCGCCGATCCTCCAGGCGGTGCTCGGGGCGGCCGGCGCGCCGCAGCTGACCGAGTTCATGGGCCCGCTGCAGAGCATCGTCGTGCCGCAGGCCGAGGGCTGGATGCTGGCCCGCCTGGCCCTGAACCAGCTGCAGTGGCAGTCGATCCGCCTGCAGCGGCCGTCCTGAGCCATATGCTTCAGCTCAACGCCGAGCAGGCCGACCGCCTGCGCGCCCTCAAGCTCGAGCGCGACATCGCGACGCTTTCGCAGGCGCTGGCGCGGGGTTTTCCCGACGTTGCCGGCCGCGCCGGCGAGCGCTACCCGCTGCTCATCCGCCATGGTGTCCAGCACGCCGCGCGCCACGGCCTTACGCACATGCTATGCGCGGCCCGCTACATCGCCTGCTGGTTCGCGCTCGGGGCCGAGTTCGAGACCAAGCCGGCCCATCGCTGGGCCCAGGACATCCTGAGCGCACCGAGCCGCAGCCAGGGCGGCCGCGTGTTTCAGCTCTGCCGCCGCACGAGCGAGACGCTCTCTAGGCTGGCGGCCCAGGGCCCGGCCGGCGGGGCCGCGATGCCCGCGTCAGCCTTCGACGGCGCAGTGGCCGGGCTCGACGCCGCGCTCCAGGACCGCGGACCGATTGGCACACTGGTGCCCGGCGGCCGGGTGCAGCTCGGCGTCGCCTGCGACCTCGACGCCGTCGAGTTCAAGCTCGAAGCCAGCAGCGGACCGCTCCGGTACAGGCGCGTCCAGGGCCAGTGGCAGCGCCTGCCGGGTGCAGCCGAACGTCTACCGGTGCTGCTGACGGCATCCGCCACGGGAGCGGCAGGCGACGCCGACGGTGCTGCCCCTCCTCTGGGCCTGCCGGCGCAGCTGTTCGCGCTCGCCACGGCCGACGGTGGGGAGCCCGCTCGGCTGCGGCTGCGCATCCGTGCCGACGCCTGCTGCGACCCCGCCGTTCACCCGCGGGTCAACCTCGTCGGTCCGCAAGGCGTCGGCGAATGGCGCGGGCAGGCCACGCGCGACCTGAAGCTCGATCTGCGTGCCGATGCACCGCCGGTGCCGCCCGGTGCCGACGTGACGCCGGTGATCGGCGCCGAGAGCGCTCCCAGGCACCACCTCGTGTCGCTCGGCAGCTGCGGGCTGCGCGACGGCGGGCGTCCGCTCGGGGAGCTGCAGACCCAGATCGTCGTCCATCCCTCGGACCAGCACCTGATGCGCTGGCACCGCGAGCCCGGGCCGCCGATGAGCTGGCCATCGGCGCACGGCGAGCCGGTCGCCCCGCCCTCGCGCGTGCACCTCGAGCGCGACGGCGTTGCGCTCGAGGCGACGCGCTGGCGGCTGGGCCTCGAGGATCTGGACCGCCGGCTGGTGCGAGGCCTTGCCCGCCTGGCGACGGCATGGGAGCGCGAGAGCGGCGTCACCGACGGTCGGCTGGAGGCCGAGCCCAGCCTGCTGGCCGGCGACGCGAGCGTCACCTGGGGCTGGGCCGAAGGGGCGCGGGGGCTGGCGTCGCCGCCGATCCACCGGATCGCCGGCGCGCTCGAGCTGGTGGCCTGCAGGTTGAACCTCCGCCTGGTCGGCCAGCTCGCGCTCGACGGCTCGACGAGCCGGCTGGCACTGCATTGTGCCGCCTCGGAGTCCCTCGTCGTCGACTGGGACCGCACGGGTGCCGATGCCGACCTGGCAGCGCTGATGGCACCTGCGCAGGCGAACTTCCGTCAACCGTTCGTGCTGGTCGTCGATTCGCTCGCCGCCGACACACTTGGCGTGGTGGATGCACTCGCGCCGATCGCCGGCGCCCTCGTGGGCAGCTGCGGCCTGCGTGCCCGCGCCGACGGGCTGGGATGGCAATGGTTCGTCAAGCTGCGCATCGAGCCGGTTCAGGCCGTGCTGCTGTGGCACGACCCCCTGCTCGGCACGCGCGAGATGCTGCGCCCGCTGCTGCCCGACATGGACCTCGTCGACTGGAGCCTGGGCTGATGGAGCGGCTGCTCGTCGTCAGGCTCGACGTGCGCGACTGCGAGGCCGAGGTGCGGCTGAACGGCATCGTGCTGGCGCGCGCCGACGCGGCACGGCCGCGCGCCATCGTGCCGGTGCACGAGTACACGATCGCCGGTGCCAACCGTCTGGAGCTGGTGCTCTGGCCACCCTGGCCGACGCCGCCGGGCGAGGCCGCCGAAGCACAGGTGCCAGGCACGCCGAACGGCAACGCCGCAGCCCAGGCGCGCATCCTGCTGCCGCGCATCGGGGCGACCATCGACGCCGCGGTGGCGCGCACGCTGGCCCAGCTCGACTGGGCCCCGGCTGCCGGCGTGGCCTACACGGCACCGCACGTGATCGCCAAGGAGGTCTCGCTGCCCGTCAGCTTCCCGCGCTGGCGCTGGCTGGACGCACCACGTGCAGACGCGACGACGGCACTGCACAGCCAGTGCCTGGCCTTGCTGCAATCGTTTGCCCAGGCCTTGTCGGCCGGCGATCCGGAGCCCTTCTTGGCGGCGACGCGGCTGCGAACCGAGGAGATCGCGACCGCCTACCAGAGGCGACCGGAAGAAGAGCTCGTGCGGCTGCGCGCCCACCTGTCGCCGCGGCAGTCGTCAGCCAGGGCGATGTGGGTGCTGCCAGCCGCAGCGGATTTCGCGCTGCGGGCGGTGGCCGACGGCCGCCTGCTCGAGTGTGTCGACGGCGCCGGTCGGCCTGCGCTCGGCACCGAACCCGACGAGCGCGGCGAAGTCACTCGGCTGCCAATGCGGCTGGCCGTGTCCGAAGGCCGGATCTATGTCCTGCGCTGAACAGCGAGCGCCCGCGATGGGCCGCGCTCAGGCCGCCAGGCCCGGGACCAGCGCCAGCGGGCAGGGCCGGCCGCAACTGCCAGGCGGCAGAAGCAGCGGCGCGTGGGCCGTCAGCCGCATCATCACCGACAGCCGCGCGGCCGGCAGCAGGCTCGTGCTCGCTGCGGCGTGCAGGCCGAGCGTCGACACAGCCGATGCCGAGGCCGCCGCCGACAACTGCGCCGACGCGCGCGCGCTGGCCAGCGCACTGACGTTGAGGCTCGCCAGTGCGGCCAGCGGCAGGGCGTGCAGCGAGGCGCGCAGGCTCACGAGCGCGCGCGGCGCCAGCAGGTTCACCCCGAGGGCCGAGCGGATCATCGCCAGCGCCGCCAGCAGCGCGGCGAGCAGCGACAGCGCATTGAAGTTGACCGTCAGTGCCGGCAGGCGCTGCGTCCAGCCGGACATGGCGTTCATCGACGCCGTGAGTGCGACCGCGCCCTGCGGCGTGGCAGGAAAGCCGAGTGCCGCCATCGCCGCGCCGACCATCGACAGCGAGGCGGTGGCCGATGCCTGCGCCGACGCCGTGGCCGACGCGCTGGCCCGCGCCGAGGCACTGAGCCTGGCCTGCAGCGCGGGCACCGCGCCACTGGCGCGCAGGTTCAAGCCGAAGGCCGCCCGGACCGACGACACCAGGCCGGCGATCGACAGCAGGTTGGCCAGCGCCCGCAGCAGTTCCGCCAGGTTCGGCCGCCCCGGGTTCAGGATCGCCCCGTTGGCGTTCATCGAGTTGATCTGCGCCGCCAGGCTGGCCTGCAGGCTGGCCATGGCCATCGGCGGCACGGGCGCGGCGAGGTTGATCCCGGCCGCGGCGCGAACGGCGGCCGAGAGGTTGGCCATCGTCGCCAGATTGGCCATCAAGGCGGCATCCGCCTTCGCCAGCGGCGGCATCGGCAGGGCTGCAGGCGTGCCCACCACCATTGCGGCGCTGATCGCTGGCAACAGGTTCGGCGGCAGTGGCGGCACCAGCCCGCTCAGCGGCGGAATCGACGGCAACGAGTTCAGCAGCGACTGCAGCTCCTGCGAACACAGGCAGACCATGACGGCTCCCGCCTCGCGAGTGAGGCCTGTGTTCGATGATAGCGGCGCGGGTTGGCACCGTGCCGCGTGGCGCGTCGCCGATCGATGCGTGGCCTCCCCGGGAAGACGGCATGTCCGGTCTTCGGTCCGGGGGGTATGCTCGAATGCTGCGTGCCGATCGTGTGCCGACGGTCGCGCGGCGGGTCGAACGTGGACTGAACGCACCGACCGACGAGCGGCCCGCCGGAGTGCCGTCCGTGCACCAGGCCACAACGTGGGCCGCGACACGCGGCCATGGCCGACCTCGCAGGCGCTCTTTCGTCATCCAATCGACGCCTTCACACTCGCCCCTCTGCCGTGATCACCCTCAGCGTCGTCACCTTCAACAGCCAGACTGCCGACGGAGCGCTCAGCGCGAGCTTCGACGAACTCGGTGGCAGCATCGGTCGTGCAGACACGAACCACCTGGTGCTGCCGGACCCGGACCGCACGATCTCGCGCGTCGCGGCGCAGGTCGTGTATCGCAACGGCAGTTACGCGATCATCGACCGCGGCAGCAACCCCATCATGGTCAACGGCCAACCCGTGGGCAGTGGGCGCGAAGTGCCCCTGCGGGCCGGGGACCAGGTGCGCATTGGTGGCTACGAACTCGCAGTCGGGGAGGCGGTCGCCGCCACGCGCGCCGCCACCGCCGACCCCTTCGCCGATCTGCTCGGGCCGCTGTCGGGGGCACCGTCGGTCGCCGGAGGCCTGTTCGATCCGCTCGCCCATGCCGGCACGCCGGCACCGTCCAGGCCGGCTTCGGCGCCGCCCCCTGCGCCACTGGCGTCATCCGCGCCGGCGGGCGGCATCCCGGACGACTGGGATCCATTCGCGCCCGACACGCCGGCCCGGGGTTCGCGGCCGGGCAGTCCGGCCGCAGGATCGGACCGGCTCGGCCTGGACCTCGGCGCCGCTGCACCGGCGCCGTTGATCGACGGTCTCGGGCTGCCCTCGGCCGATCCGGGCTCGTTGGACGAGCTGTTCGGCCTCGGCCCGGGCCAGGCGGGCGGCGATCCGCTGGCCCGGTCGGTGCTCGACGCCCCGGCCGCACTGCCGAACATGGGTGCCGACAGTGACCCGTTGCGCTCGCTCGAGCGTGCGCCGCGCGCCGTGGCGGCATCCGAGTCCGACCAGGTGTCGGACCTTAACCGGCCCTTCGTCCCGCCGAAGGCAGCTCGGCAGGCCGCACCGCAGGGGGCGGTGATGTCGTGGGACAGCGGCGGCGAGGTCTCGCACACGGTGATCCGCAGCCCGCGCACGCCGTCGGCGGCGGCGCCGCCACCGGGCATGCCTCACCCGTCGGCCATGCCACCCGACGCCCCGGTGGGGCCAGCGCCCGCCACGGCAGCGCCCGAACGATCGGCGGCGGTGTCGGCGGTCGCGCAGGCACCCGCGAACGGCGAGGCGTCGCCCCGCCCGCCGACGCCACAGGATGCCGACGCGCGCGCGCTGCTCGAGGCCCTGTGCCGCGGCCTGCAGACGCCGAACCTGCAACTGCACGCGCTGACCCCGGGGTTGATGGAGCTCGTCGGTCAGTTGCTGCACGAGGCCACCGCCGGCACCGTCGACCTCCTCGCCGCGCGCGCCACCTTCAAGCGCGAACTGCGCGCGCAGGCGACGACGATCGTGCCGCGCAACAACAACCCGCTGAAATTCTCGCCCAGCGCCGAGGTCGCGCTGCAGCACCTGCTGTCACCGCCGGCACGCGGCTTCATGGGCGCGGCGCCGGCCATGCGCGACGCCTACAACGACCTGCGTGCGCACCAGATCGGCTTCGTCGCCGGACTGCAGGCGGCGCTCGACGGCGTGCTGGGGCGATTCGACCCGGCCGAGCTCGAGAAGCGCCTGACGGAGCGCTCGGTGCTGCACAGCGTGCTGCCGGCCAGCCGGAAGGCGCGCATGTGGGAGGTGTTCGTCGAGCACTACGGCCGCATCCGGGCCGAGGCCAGCGACGATTTCCAGACCCTGTTCGGCGCCGCTTTCCTGAAGGCGTACGAGGACCAGATCGACAAGTTCCACGAGGAGCCGAAGACGTGATGGCAGGCCCGTCCGCCGTCGGCGACGACGGGCCGTCGGCGCCGGAGGTCGAGCTCGCCATCATCTCGCGCACCGGCGGGCGGCAGCGCAACGAGGACGCCTGTGGGCATTGGCACTCCGACACGCGGCTGTGCTGCGTCGTGTCCGACGGTGCCGGCGGCATGGGTGCCGGCGACGTTGCGTCCAAGCTGGTCGTGCGCCACATCATCGAGCAGGCCTCGCTGTCGCCGCTGACCCGCATCGACGAGGTGCACGACCTCATCGTCGACAGCAACGTGCAGTTGCGCCGGCACCAGCAGCAGGCGCCCGAGTACGAGACCATGCACGCAACGGTCGTCGCGTTGTTCGTCGACCTGGCGCGGGGCGAGGCACTGTGGGGCCATGCGGGCGACTCGCGGCTGTACCTGTTCCGCGGCGAACAGATGCTGGCCCACACGCGGGACCACAGCACCGTGCAGTCCCTGGTCGACGCTGGCGTGCTGGCGCCGGGGCAGTTGCGCTCGCACCCCAAGCGCAGCGAGCTGCAGTCGGCGCTCGGCACAGCACCGGAACAGCTCATGGTGAGCACGGCCACGCGTCCGTGGGCGGTCCAGTCTGGAGACGCCTTCCTGCTGTGCACGGACGGCCTGTGGGAGCATGTCGACGAGGCCGAGATGTCGGCCAGCCTGGCGCGTTCCAGCGGCCCGCAGGACTGGCTGGCCAGGCTCGAGCAGCTCGTGCTGAGGCACGCCCAGGCGCGCGGCGACACATCGCACGACAATTTCAGCGCCATCGGCGTCTGGTTCGGCGGCAGGTAGGTCAATCCATGCCCAAGCAGGTCTGTACGGGAGCACAGCTGCAATGCAGCTTCGGCGTCGCGCCGTCGGTCTTCAACGCGACGCCACGTCCGGTGATGACCAGCAACATGCCCGCCGGGACCATCATGGACAACATCCCGATGACCAACATCATGCCGTTCGGCATGTGCACGTCGCCGTCCAACCCGCAGGTGATCGCCGCCACTGCGGCAGCACTGGGCGTCTTCACGCCCATGCCCTGCGTGCCGGTGACGCCGGCACCCTGGGTGCCCGGCGCCGTCAACGTGCTGATCACGAACCAGCCTGCGCTGGACAACACCTGCAAGCTGATGTGCACATGGGCCGGCGTCATCTCGGTGGCGATGCCCGGACAGTTCACGCACGACATCCCCTGATTGAGCCGAACCACCCATGACCTGGACGAACAAGGTGATCTGGACGGAGGGCATGTTCCTCCAGCCGCAGCATTTCCAGCAGCAGGACCGCTTCCACGCACAACAGGCGAACGCGCGCCACGGCGCGGCGGTGGCCTACGGCTGGGGCTTGCTGTCCCTGACCATCGACAGCGCGGCGCTCACGCTGGGCAAGATCGCGATCAATGCCGCCCGCGGCGTGACGCCCGACGGCCTGTCGTTCGACATCCCGAGCCAGGACCCGGCGCCCGCCGCGCTCGACGTGCCGGCCGACGTGCGCAACGAACTCATCGTGCTGGCGCTGGCGATGCCGCGCCCCGGCGTGGCCGAGACCGATGCCGAAGCCGACGCGGCCTCGATGGCGCCGCGCTTCCTGGCCGCCGAGGTCGACGTCGGCGACAGCAACGTCACCGGGCAGCGGCTGGCACCGCTGCAGGTGGGCCGGCCCAACCTGCGCATCATGCGCGAGCGCGACGCGGGCGAGGGCTACGTCACGCTCGGCCTGTGCCGCGTCGTCGAGCGTCTGGCCGACAACCGCGTCGTGCTCGACCCGACCTATATCCCGCCGACGCTCGACTGCGCCGGCAGCGCCGTGCTCGCCTCCCATCTCCGCGAGCTCCATGGTCTGCTGCACCAGCGCGGCGACGCACTCGCCGCGCGGCTGGCCGTGCCGGGCCGGGCAGGGGTCGGGGAAATCGCCGACTTCCTGCTGCTCGAGACCGTCAACCGGCACGAGCCGCTCGTCGCCCAGCTGCGCCAGACCTCGCTGCTGCACCCGAAGGACTTCTACTTCCTCGGCTGCACGCTCGCCGGCGACCTGTCCACCTTCCGCGACAAGCGGCGTCCGGCCAGCTTCCCGGCCTACTTGCACGACGACCCCGCGAGCTGCTTCAAGCCGCTGATGGACGATCTGCGCCAGTCGTTGTCGATGGTCATGGAGCAGACGGCGATCCCGATCGAACTGCAGCAGCGCAGCTATGGCGTGCGCGTGGCGATCATCCCGGACGTCGAGCTGCAGCGAAGCGCGCAGTTCGTGCTCGCCGTCGGATCGCAGCTGCCGGGAGACGCATTGAGGGCGCGCTTCCCGACGCAGGTGAAGATCGGCACCGTCGAGCGCATCCGTGACCTCGTCAACCTTCAGCTGCCGGGTGTCACGCTGCGGCCGCTGCCGGTCGCGCCGCGCCAGATCCCGTACCACGCCGGCCTGACCTACTTCGAGCTCGAGACACGCGGCAACGAGATGTGGAAGCAGCTCGAGACCTCGGGCGGTCTGGCCATGCACGTCGCCGGGGACTTCCCCGGGCTGGAGATGGAGTTCTGGGCCGTCCGCCCCTGAGGCGTGCCCGGCCACGCCGACCCTGCCGCAGGCGCTGCACCCATCGGTCCGCCACATGCAAGACTCACCCCACGAATGTCCACACGATGAGCGCTGCCGACGACCCCAATGACCCGTTCGCCGCCTTCGGCAACGATCGCACGGTCATCAAGCCGAGTGCCGGCCGCGCGCCGGGCGCCGCGCCTGGCCCGGCGCCCGCCGCGCCGATGGCGCCAGCCACCGGTGCAGGCGCCGGCCCTGCCGGTGCGCCGCTGTCGCTCGATGCGATGATGGCCTCCAGCCTGAACCCGCTGGTGTCGGCCGCCGTACCGCTGCTCGCCGCCGCCCCGCGCGTGCGGCACACGGCTCGGCACCCGAATCCGCCGGCGCTCAAGGACGCGCTGGCCGAAGGCGTGCGCAAGTTCGAGGCGCAGGCGCGTGCCCAGGGCCTGCCCAACGAGCAGGTCATCGCGGGCCGCTACATCCTGTGCACCTTCCTCGACGAGTCGGCCGCCAGTACGCCGTGGGGTGGCTCGGGCGCCTGGTCGGCCAACAGCCTGCTGGTGCTCTTCCACAACGAGACCTGGGGCGGCGAGAAGGTCTTCCAGCTGATGAGCAAGCTGGCCGAGAACGTCGAGGGCAACCGCAACCTGCTGGAGCTGCTGTACATCGTGCTCGGCCTCGGGTTCGAGGGTCGCTACCGGGTGATCGACAACGGCCAGGCACAGCTCGACGGCGTGCGCCAGCGCCTGTCGGATCTGCTGCGCCAGGGCCGCAGCGTGGAGAAGTCGCTGTCGCCACGCTGGGAAGGCGTGCCCGACCGCGGCCAGCGCCTGAGCGACGGGATCCCCGTGTGGGTCATGGCAACCGCCGCCGTCATGCTGCTGGCGCTGGCCTGGGCCGGCTTCAAGCTCGCCCTGGCGCAGTCGGCCGGGCCGCTGTTCGCCCAGCTGCAAGGGCTGGATGTAAAGAGCGTGCAGGTCACGACACCGCCCCCACCGCCACCGCCGGCGGCCAGGCCGCGACTGGTGGTGCTTCTGAAGGACGACATCGCCGCCGGCCGGATCGAGGTCCAGGACCTGGCTGACCGCTCGATCGTGACGATCAAGGGCGACGGCTTCTTCGAGCCCGGCAGCACCGTCGTGGACAGCCGGGTGCGCAACCTGCTGCCGCACATCGCCGAGGCGCTCACCGCGGTGCCGGGTCAGGTGCTGATCACCGGCCACACCGACAGCCAGCCGATTCGAACGCTGCGGTTCCCGTCGAACTGGCATCTGTCGCAGGAGCGCGCCGACGTCGTGCGCGAGGAGCTGGCGCGCACCGTGAAGCCGCAGCGCCTGCGCGCCGAAGGCCGGGCCGACTCGGAGCCGCTGGCCGACAACGGCAGCGCCGACGGCCGCGCGCGCAACCGCCGCGTGGAGATCACGCTGTATTCGCCGGGCACGGCCGCCTGAGCGCCCCGGAAGACGACGCCATGAAACGCATCCTGAAGTCGCTGCTTCATCCCCTCGTCCTGACCGCGCTGGCGCTGCTGATGCTGGCGCTGCTCGTGTGGTTCTTCGGCCCGTTGATGTCGCTCGGTGGCTGGCGCCCGCTGGAAGGCCGGCTCGCGCGCACCATCGCCATCGCCGTCGTCGTGCTGACGGCGGTTGCGGTCGTGCTGGGGCGGGCCTGGCGCCGCAAGCGCAGGAACGCGCAGCTGCTCGCCGGCATGGCCAGCGGACCCTCGGCCGCCGAGCGCGAAGGCCAGGTGCTGCAGCAGCGCTTCGCCGATGCCCTGAAGGTGCTCGACGAAAGCGCACGCCAGAGCGGCAAGCGGTCCTGGCTGCGCGGCGGGCAGTACCTCTACGAGCTGCCCTGGTACATGTTCATCGGCGCTCCCGGCTCCGGCAAGACGACGGCGCTGATGAACGCCGGCCTGACCTTCCCGCTGGCCGGCAAGATGGGGCAGGCGTCGGTGCGAGGCGTCGGCGGCACGCGCAACTGCGAGTGGTGGTTCACGAACGAGGCGGTGCTGATCGACACCGCCGGCCGCTACACGCTTCAGCAGTCGGACGAGGCGACCGATGCCTCGGCCTGGAAGACCTTCCTCGCGCTGCTGAAGAAATCCCGGCCGCGACGGCCGGTCAACGGCGTCCTGCTGACGGTCAACGTGCAGGACCTCCTGCAGCAGTCGCCGGCGGACCGCAAGGAGCACGCGCAGCGGCTGCGCGCGCGCCTGCAGGAGCTGCACCAGCACCTCGGCGTGCGACCCCCCGTCTACGTGATGGTCACCAAGTGCGACCTGCTGGCCGGCTTCAACGAGACCTTCGGCGAGATGGCGCGCGAGGAGCGCGAGCAGGTCTGGGGCTTCACGCTGCCCTACGACGAGGCCGCGGCCCGGTCCGGCACGCCGCTGCAGGCCTACGCGGCCGAGTTCGCCGCGCTCGAGGAGCGCCTGCGAGGACAGCTGCTGGCGCGCATGCAGGGCGAGTCCGACGTCCTCAAGCGGGCGGCGATTTTCGCCTTCCCGCAGCAGTTCGCCGGCCTGAAGGGTCTGCTCGGCGGCTTCCTCGAGCAGGTTTTCGAAGGCGGCGCCGGCCTCGAGGAGCCGGCGCTGGTGCGCGGCGTGTACTTCACCAGCGGCACGCAGGAAGGCACGCCGATCGATCGCGTGCTCGGCACGCTGGGGCGCACCTTCGGCGTCGACGGCCGCGCCGCGTCGATCGCGCCGGCGCGCGGCAAGAGCTTCTTCCTCACCCGGCTGCTGAAGGAGGTGGTCTTCCGCGAGCAGGGCCTGGTCGGCGTCAACCGCCAGGCCGAGGCGCGGCGACGCCGTCTGCGTCTGGCCACGGTCGGCGGCATCGCGCTGCTGTTCGTTGCTGCCGGTGCCGGCTGGGCGGTCAGTTTCGTGCGCAACCAGTCCTACATTGCCGAGGTCGAGGCGCGCGTCCCCGAACTGCAGGCGGCCGTGGCGGAGCTGCCACCGGCCACCGGCGCCGAGTTGTCGGTGCTGCCGCAGGTGCTGGACCGCGCGGCTGCCCTGCCCCGCCCGAGCGGCTTCGCGCTCGACGAGCCGCCACTGCTCAACACGCTCGGTCTGTACGAGGGCCGGCACGTCGCCGCGGGCGCCGACATCGCATACCGCAAGCTGCTCGACAAGGCCCTGCTGCCGCGCGTGACCAAGCGCCTCGAGGAACGGCTGCGTGCAGTCGACCGCAGCAACCTCGAGCTCGCCTACGAGTCGCTCAAGCACTACCTGATGCTCTACACGCCGGAGCACTTCGACGCCGCGTCGCTGAAGGCCTTCGTGAGCCTGGACTGGGACAGCCAGCTGTCACGCACGCTCAGCGCCGAGCAGCGGCAGGCGCTCGGCCAGCATCTGGAGGCCGCCTTCGCGCGTGGTGCACCGCCGCCATTGGCGCCGATGGACGAACCGCTGGTGGCAAACGTGCGCGAGATGCTCACCGCCTATCCGCTGGAGTACCGCATCTTCAGCCGCCTCAAGCGCGCCCGCGTCGGCTCCGACATTCCGGACTTCACCGCCGCCGGCGCCGCCGGTCCGAATGCCGTCCGCGTCTTCGAGCGCGCCAGCGGGCAGCCGCTGACGCAGGGCATCCCCGGGCTGTTCACGCGCGACGGCTATTTCAAGGCCTTCAAGGCGGCCCAGGGAGACGTGGCCAGGACGCTGGCCGAGGAGCAGGGCTGGGTGCTCGGCGCGCGCGCCGGCGGCAGCGGCGTGGCGGCGGCAGCGGGGGCCACGCTGGGTGTGCCGGCCGCCGAGCTCGACGAGAAGGTGCGACGGCTGTACCTGCAGGAGTACATCAAGGTCTGGGACCGCTACATCGCCGACGTCCAGATCATCAAGCTCGGCGGACTGGAGAACAGCGTCACCGTGGCCGGCCTGCTGGCAGCACCGGACTCGCCGTTGAAGGCCTACCTGCGCGGCGTCGCGCGCGAGACGCAGCTGGCGGCAGCGATGGAGCAATCCTTCGCCGGCCAGGTGGCGGCTGCGACGGCAACGGCCAAGATCGACCGCACGAAGGAGGAGATGGCGCGGCTGCTGGGCACCAACTCGCTGTCCGGATCGGACTCCGGCGGCGCGCCCGGGCGGCCGCTCGAGGCGATGGTCGATGACCACTTCGCGTCGCTGCACCGTCTGGTGGAAGGTCAACCGGCGCCGATCGACGACGTCGTCAAGCTCTTCAACGAGGTCTACGTCCAGCTGACCGCGATCGACGCGGCGCAGAAGAGCCGCACCGCACCGCCCCCCGGCGGCGGCGCCGCCGCCAAGGCCGCCGCCGCGATGCAGCCCGAGCCGATCAAGTCGATGCTCGAGGCGCTGGCCGATGCCGGCGCGACCCAAGGCCGCAGCGCCGAGCGGCAGGGCCTGACGGCCGAGCTGAAGCCCGTGGCCGAACTGTGTACGCGCACGATCGCCGGCCGCTATCCGTTCGCGCAGGGCAGCCGCTCCGACGTGCTGCCCGACGACTTCGGGCAGATGTTCGGCGCCGGCGGGCTGCTCGACGACTTCTACCAGCGACGTCTGGCTTCGCTGGTCGACACCGGGGTCACGCCATGGGCCTTCCGTCCCCTGCCCGATGGCACCAAGCCGCCTGGCGGCGCCGCGTTGGCGGACTTCCAGCGCGCGTCGCGCATCCGCGAAGCCTTCTTCCGCGCCGGCGGCAAGGCACCGTCGTTCAAGGTCGACCTGCGCATGGTCGAGATGGCGGAGGGTCTGCAGGAGGTCGTGCTCGATGTCGACGGTCAGCCTTTGAAGTTCGCTGCCGGGGACAGCACGCCGCAGACCCTGACCTGGCCGAGCGCGCGCATCGCGGCGCAGATCCGCCTGAGCGGCCAACCGGGCGGGACCACCCGCACGTTCGAAGGCCCGTGGGCGTTCTTCCGGCTGATCGATCAGTTCGAGGTGCAGCCCTCAACCCAGCCGGAGCGCTTTGCCGTGGTGCTCAACGTCGACGGGCGGCGCGCGAAGATGGAGGTCATCTCCGGCAGCGCCATCAACCCGCTGCGGCTGCGCGAGTTGCAGACCTTCCGCTGCCCGCAGAGCCTTTGAGGCCGATGTGCACGGCGTCCCCGGCTGGTATGGCAAGCTGCCGTCGCTCAGCGACTTCGCGTCGCGTCGCCTGCCGCCCGCGTTCATCGAGCCCTGGGACGACTGGCTGGCCGACGCTCTGGCCGCCTGGCGCGTTGCCGATCCGGCCTGGCTCGACGCCTACCTCGCCGCACCGACGCTGTGCTTCGTGCTCGGGCCCAGCGCGCTCGCTGTGGGCGGCCGCGAGCCGCCGGGGCCAGCCTGGGCCGGCGTGCTGATGCCCTCGGTCGACCGCGTCGGCCGCTACTTCCCGTTGACCATCGCCAGCCCGGTGCCCGGGCTGTCCGAGCTCGCCGCCCCCCGGCTGGTGCACTGGTTGCGCCACACGGCCGAGCGCGCCGCCGACGCTTTGCACCAGGATTGGAGCCCGGCCCGCCTCGACGAGGCCCTCGTCGAGCTGGGTGAGCTGACCTGGCCGCACTTCGGCCGCGACGACGACGCCGGGGACTTCGCGCTGGCGCTGCGCCGCACCGCGCGCCAGGGCGCGGGCACCCTGTGGTGGCTGCCCGGTGCCACCGGCGAAGAACGGTTCCGCGAAGCGGAGGGGCTGCCCGATCGCGATGCCTTCATCAGGCTGCTGACGGCCGCACCGGACGCGGCGCCATGACAGAACTGAGAGAACCCAACCCAAGGGAGCGACCATGAGCGACGAACAGACGATGAATTTCGCCGGCATCGGACAACCTGCGCCCGACTGGCCCGCCAGACGCCCGATGCGACTGGCGCTGTTCGGCGACTTCGGCGGCGGCGCCGGGCGCGGTCGCCTGGACACTGGGGCGGCGCTGGCGCGGCGCAAACCGTTAAAGGTCGAGTACGACACGCTCGAGGACGCGCTTGGCCGACTCGACCTGTCGCTCACACTGCCGGTCGGCGCCGACGGCGCGCCGGTGACGCTGGCCATCGGTGACCTGGAGTCCTTCCACCCCGACGCGATCTACCGCAATGTCTCGCTGTTCAACGAGCTGTCGGCGCTGCGCAAGCGACTCAACACGCCGGCGACGTTCGCCGCCGCGGCCAAGGAGGTGATGTCCTGGGGCGGCGAGGCCCTGGCGCGCGCGTCGACGATGGCGCGCCGGGGCGCGGATCGCGGCAGTGCGCCTTCGCGCAGCGCGACGCTCGACGACTTCGCCCGGCTGACCGGCCGCACCGCGCCGGTCGCACCGGCCGCCGGCGCCGTCGACCGCCTGCTGCAACGTGTCGTCGCCCCCTTCGTCGTGCCGGCGGCAGATCCGAAGAAGGACGCGCTGCTGACCGCCGTCGACGCCGCGCTCACGGATGCGATGCGGGCGGTACTCCACCACCCGGACTTCCAGACCGCCGAATCGCTGTGGCGCGGGGTGGACTTCCTGCTGCGCCGCATCGAGACCAGTCACCAGTTGCAGGTGCACCTGTTCGACGTCAGCGCCGAGGAGTTCGCGGCCGATCTCAGCGCGGTCGACGACCTGGCCGACAGCGGCCTGTACAAGCTGCTGGTCGAGACCCCGTCGCAGGATGCCGACGGCGGCTACGCCTACATCGGCGGTTGCTACCGGTTCGACGCCACACCGCCGCACGCCGAGTTGCTCGGCCGCGCAGCGCAGGTCGCCGCACATGCCGGCGCGCCGTTCATCACCGCCGTCGCCACCGATCCCTTTGCCGACCGCCGGGAGCCGCCGCACCGCCTCGTGCGCGATGCCTTCGCGGCGCTGCGCGAGATGCCGAACGCGTCTTTCCTGGCGCTGCTCGGCCCGCGCTTCCTGCTGCGCCACCCGTACGGCAAGAAGAGCGACCCGATCTCCAGCTTCGCCTTCGAGGAGTTCAGCCGCGAAGCCGGGCTGCGCGGCATGCTGTGGGGTCATCCGGCGCTGCTGGCGCTGTACGTGCTCGCCCAGCCCGGGGCGACGACGGTGGTCGACGACCTGCCCTTCCACTATTTCACCGACGATCACGGCGACTCGGTCGCGCTGCCGTGCACCGACCGGCTGATCAGCACCCAGGTCGCTTCCCTGCTGCGCACCTACGGCATCAACGCCGTGATGGCGCACAAGGGCGAGGCGATGGTCAGGCTGGCGGGCCTGGAGGCCGTCAACGGCGACGGCCTGGCGTCCCAGAGCGCCAAGCCTCGCAAGGCGGCCGACACGCGCTTTGCCGTGCAGTCGCGCATCGGCAAGGCCGGCGCCGAGGTGCGTGCGACCTGGAGCCCGGCAGCCCGCCAGGCGGCCGGTCCGGCCGCCGCCACCGGCGTGACCGCCGATGCAGCCACGGGCGATGGCGTCGCGCCGGACGCCGACATGTCAGACGGGCCGATGGTCGGCGACGACCTCGACGCAGTGGCGCCGCAGGACGATGTCGTGGCCACCACGGACGACGCAGCAGGTGGCGACGCCGCGGCCGAGACCTCGGCCGCCGACGACGAGTTGGCCGCCCTGCTGGCGAGCCTGGACGAGCCGGCACCGTCGGGCAGCGAGCCAGAGACGGCGGCAGAATCGGGGATCGACGACGAACTGGAGGCCCTGCTGAAGTCGCTCGGCTGACCGGCCGATCGCTGGCGGGGTCCGGTCGCGATGGCCAGCCGGCGTTAGGCGCACGGTCGCCCATCCCTGCCGTGCCGGCCGCTGCAGGCTGGTACAACCCGCGATGCCGGCATCCGCGATTTGCGGCAAGCTCTTCTTGAAGTTCCCGCCCGCCCATGAGCCCCACTGCCCCTGACGACGACGAGCGTACGCGCGTCGTCGTCCCTCCGAAACCATATGCACCGCAGGGTCCGGACGAAGCCGGCGCCGGCGCCGCTGCAGACACCGCGAGCCACGTGCCGCCGACGCTCGTCGATCCGGCCGTCCGTCAGGACCGCGCGGCCGCGCCGGCAGGCGCCGCGACGGCCGCGTCCAGCGCCGGCGACAGCGGCAACGCGCTGCCGCTCGGCACCTACCTGTCCGAGTTCGAGGTGACCGGCGTCCTCGGCGAAGGCGGCTTCGGCATCGTCTACGTCGCCTGGGACCACTCGCTCGAGCGCAAGGTCGCGCTCAAGGAGTACATGCCGGCGTCGCTGGCGGCACGCGAGAACACCACCGTGCGCGTGCGATCGGCGCGCCACAAGGAGACCTTCGACGCCGGCCTGAAGAGCTTCATCAACGAGGCCCGGCTGCTGGCGCAGTTCGACCACCCGTCGCTGGTCAAGGTCTACCGCTTCTGGGAGGCCAACGGCAGCGCCTACATGGTGATGCCGCTGTACGAGGGCACGACGCTCAAGGACTGCGTCAAGGCCATGCCGCTGCCGCCCGACGAAGCCTGGCTGATGGGCCTGCTGGCTCCGCTGACCGAGGCGCTGGCTGTCATCCACGCCGAGAACTGCTTCCACCGCGACATCGCGCCCGACAACGTCATCCTGCTGGCCGGCAGCCAGCGCCCGCTGCTGCTGGACTTTGGCGCCGCGCGGCGCGTCATCAGCGACATGACGCAGGCGCTGACGGTGATCCTCAAGCCCGGCTACGCGCCGGTCGAGCAGTACGCCGAGTCGCCCGACATGAAGCAGGGGCCGTGGACCGACGTCTACGCGCTGGCGGCCACGGTGCACTGGATCGTCACCGGCAAGACGCCGCCACCGTCGGTCAGCCGGCTCATGACGGACAGCTTCGAGCCGTTGGCCCGCAGCGCCGCCGGGCGCTACAGCGACCGCTTCCTTCAGGCCATCGACCGCGCGCTGAAGGTGCGGCCGGACGACCGCACGCAGACCATCGCCGCCTTCCGCGACGACCTGGGACTGGGCCCCACCGCGAGCGACTTCGCGCCGCTCGGGACGGGCGCCACCGGGTTCGGCGGGCTTGGCGACTCGCGCTTCGGCGGGCCGGCCTCGGGCTTCGGCACCACGCAATCGGGCGCAGCCGGCACGGCTGGACGCACCGCCGTCCCGTCGACGGCCGCCGGAACGGTCCCGCCCGCGCCGGCACCATCGCCGGCCGGCAAGGGGCTGTGGATCGGCGCCAGCGTCGCGACGCTGGCGGTCGGCATCGTCGGCGGCTACCTGCTGCTCGGCCAGGGCGCGGCGCCGCCTGCGGCCCAGGAATCGACCGCGGGCGTAGCCGTGGCCCCGGCGACCGCGCCGGAGGCGGCGCCCGTCGCCGTGCCCGCGGCACCGGTGGCACCCGCCGCCCTGGCGTTCAGCGTGCAGGCGCAGATCGAGCAGCTGATGGCGTCGCAGACGCCGGACTTCATCGTGCGCGCGACGCCGGCGCGGCCGCAGCTGCGCATCGGACGCGACCGCGTGAGCTTCGACGTCACCTCCAACCGCGACGGCCACCTTCAGGTGCTGCTGCGTGGCCCGGACGGCACGCTGTATCTCTTCTTCCCCAACGACAAGGCGACGGAGACGCGCATCCGCGCCGGCCAGCGCGTCACTTTGCCGCAGGCGAGCTGGCCGCTGGAGACGACCGAGCCAGCGGGCTCGGAGCAGTTCATCGTCGTCGTCAGCGACAGCCCGCGCAGCTGGGCCGACTTCGGCAACCAGCGCGAGTACATCTTCCAGGTGCTGCCGACCGATGAGCGTGCGGCGGCCCTGGCCGCGAACTGGCCGCACGCCACGCCGCTGCTGCTGGGCGCCCCGGCGCGCGATTGCCAGGGACCGGGCTGCGACGCCTACGGGGCGGCGACGTTTTCGATCGAGGTGCTGCGCTGAGGCGCGGACGGGCCGGCGCCGACGTTGCTGGCCAGGGCCGGGACGGGTCGTTCGGGTCCGTCGGTCGCCGGCGGTCAGGCGTGGGTTGCGCCGACGCTGGCCGTGCGGCGATCGACGTCAACCGGTCGACGCATCTGGAACACCCAGTCGCCGCCGCCGCGCCTGGGCACGCACACGAGGTCGACGCAGCTCCAGCCCAGGCGCTCGTAGTAGCTGAGATGCGACGCGGTGAACAGGCTGAGCCGCGGGATGCGCAGACCGCGCGTGCGATCCACGGCCGCCTCGCACAGCCTGCGACCGATGCCGCGTCCGCGCGACGCGGGGTCGACGTAGAGGTTCGACAGGCACAAGAGCGGCCTGCCTGATGCCGGATCGGACTCGGTCTCGAGCGTGACAGTGCCCACGGCACGGCCTTCGCTTAGCGCAAGGAGCATGATGGGGAGCCGGCGCGCCGACGTGGCGCGCACCACGCGGGCGCGGACCTCGTCCAAGGTCTCCCCGCGCCGCGCATACCACTCGTCGTGCAACCAGCGGGCCACCTGCGGCCCGCGTCGGGGCACGAAGCGCAGATCGGCGACGTCCACGCGGCGTCAGCCCCGGTCGTCAGGCCTGGTGGACCGCGTCGGTGAAGGTCTGCCAGGACGCGTTGAGCAGCGCGAGGGACTTGCCGTCCTTCGCCAGCTTGGCCCGCCAGGCCTCGACCACCGCCTTGGGCTTCGCCTCGAGCACCTTGACCAGCTCTGCGGACCAGACACCCGCCGGCGCCGCACGACGCATGTCGTTCAGCTGTGTGGCGCGTGATTCCAGGTCCTTGCGAAACGCGGTCGCCGCGATCAGGAACTTGATCTTCTTGCTGCGGCGGTCGGTCGCCAGCGACTTGTGTTGGGCCTGCAGCTTCTCGAGCGCCGCCTTGGCCTGGGCATCGGTGTACGTGCCGTCGCGCAGGTTGTTCTTGATCTCCTGCGTCTTCTCGCGGATCTTCTTGGAGGCCACCAGGCCCACGGCCATGCGCTCCATCTTCTCCGCCGTCCCGATCTTCTCCGGGAGATCCGGCGGCGTCGCCATGGTGGCGTCGATCTCGAACAGGCGCTCCAGCATCAGGCGCGCCCTCAGGAACTCGGCGCGCCCCTTGGCCGGCTGGCCGAAGCCGTCGTCGAACACCACCTTGTCGACGATGTCCTCGAGCACCTGGCGCACCTTGGCCTGCGCCTCGACCTTGCGCTGGTCATCGAACCGGACGTAGTTGCCCGGGATGCTCGGGTTCTGCTCGTCTTGCGTACCGTAGATCCGGTCGAACAGCATCTCGGACAAGGTCTTGGGATTCTTGCTCCCGACGCAGTCCGTCACGAACTGCTTCCAGCCTGCCGGGTCGGTGGCGTTGAGCCCCATCGCGGGCTCCTTCGAGTTGTCGACACAGCTCAACTCATTTTTGGCCGGATCGAAGGTGAAGTTGCCGCCGTTGTATCGGGAACCCAGCAGACGGTCGTTCATGCCGGCGATCAGGTCGCCTGCGGCCACGCCGGCGAAGGCCTCGATGCCTTCGTCCGACCCGGCAAAGTTCGCCAGCGCCTGCGCGGCGTGCGCGCGTGCCGTGGCCTCCTGCTGGCTCTTCTGCTGGTTGGCGGCGACCGTGCCTTGAATGACTTCCGACAGTACGTTCAACATGCCCTGTTTCGCGGGCGCAGCCAGCGGCTCACGGAGCCGGTCCAGTGCTGCCTGCCGTTCGTCGTCCGAACCGGCCGACTCCAGGTCAGCCAACCCATCCCATGCGGGTATGTTGGCGGACCGCAAGAAGGCCCCGCAGGCTTCACGCCAGGCCTCCGCGGGCGTCATCGCCTTGATCTTCTCGCGCAGCGCATCCCCGAGCGCGATGGCGTCCTGCGCACGCTTGTCGCTTTCCGCAGGCCCGTTGCCGGCATCGCCCTTCAACCCGCTGGCCTGGGGCCTGGGCTTCTTCAAAGACGGGTCTTGGATCTCACGGAGGACCTTGAGGATCTCGACCTCCCTCGGGATGGTCAGCTTCATGCCCTCGAGGTCTGCCAGCGCGGACCGCCTGGCGTCGGCGCTGTCGGCCTGGCGCGACGCGCCAACGAACTTGCGTGCCTTGTCCTGGAAGCCGTCCTTCAGGAGCGTCGCGTAGACATCGTCCCAGGCCTGCTGTTTGGGCTTGCCGGCGACGCGCTGGCGGAGGTCGCTCTCGACCTGCAGTGCCTTGGTCGTGTCCGCATCGAGGAAGAGGCGGTTGAGGGCCAGGCCGCTGGTCAGTTCCGCGATCAGGCCGGAGCCCTCTTTCTCGCCCTTGTGGGGCGCCAACGCCGTGGCAAGCTGTGCGGCGTCCGCACCCTGCCCCTTCAGCGCCGATTGGATCTGTGTCCGCTCCACGTCGCTGAGGTTCCGGACCGCCGGCGCACTCACGCCCTTGGCGCCGAGCTTGCGTAAGAAGTCGGTCGCTGCCACGTGGTCGTCGACGTTCCCGCTGCCGCCTTTGACGACATAGCTCTTGCCGCCGATTTGCACCTTGCAGGTCTTCTTGTTGCTGTCGCCCTTTAAGCCTTGCTGGACGGTCACGCCCGTGGTGAAGTCGGTGGGCAGGCCGCCGCCTTGTGCTGTCCCTACCGTCGGCTGCGCCGGCGACTTGACCTGCTCCAGCAGTTCCCGGTGCCGGTGCCGGCTGCCCCCCACGCCGTAACCCTTGATCCTGCTCGTCACCGGGTCGATGGGCAGCGCGGGGCTGGCTTCCTGGCTACCTTCCAGATCGAGCGGGTAGCCTGCCACCGTGGCCCACTTGCTCGTGCTTTTCAGCGAGATGTCGGGGTCCATGCGTTTGGCGTAGCGTGACAGTGATTCCACTCGAGGCCTCGTGATGGTGGGGGTTGATCCGGGGTGTTCAGAAAGGGGGCCGGGGTCGCGTGGCTCAGCGCCCCAGGGCGCCGGCGATCTCGTCGAGCGCGCCGCCGAGGGTCTTGCCGAGGGTCATCCTGACGCCCAGCGGGTTGGTGTCGGCCGCCGTGATCAGGCGGTCCGCTGACAGCCGGGACTGCTGCTGACGGATCAGCGCGAGCGCCTCTGCGGTGATCTCGATGCGCTCCTCGGGCGAGGCGCCATCGAGCTCGTCGAGCACGTCGTCGATGGCCTCCAGGGCATCCTGGACGCGCTCCAGCAGATCGTCCGCCATGCGATCGAGCTGCGTGTCCTCGAGTTCGCGCATCCGGATGACGAGCGAAGTCGTCTGGTCGATCGCGCTCTCGCTGGCCGCCTCCCAGATGGGTGAAAGCGGCCGCCAGGGCCCGCCGGCGCGACCCGGGGCGGCGCCGCCGTCCGCCGCGGCCGGCTCAGCGGCAGACGCCACGAAAGGCACGTCGCCGAGCAATTTGTCGATCATGTCCAGCGCCTTGCCGGCGGCCGCGAAGTCCTTGGCGGCCGCCTTTTCGCTGGAAAACCCGATCAGCCCGCGCAGCTTGGTCGCTTCCGGGTGCTGGGCCTTCAGCGCCTGCATCAGCCGGTCTCGCACCTTCTTCAGGCGCTGGGCGTAGGCCAGTTGATCGGCGCTCGCCGGCCCGCCCTGCGGCGCCGGACGGCCCGCCGTCGGGCCCGGCGTGGCACCGGGCGCCGCGCCGGCCGTGGCGGCCGCTTCCGGCGGCCCGTCGCCCTCCTCCTCGCCGTCGCCGTCCTCCTCGCCGTCCTCGCCGCGCAGCTTGACCTTGAGCTTGAACCCGGTCTGCTCCAGCAGCGCGGCGCGCACGCGCTTGGCCAGCCCGCCGACCTTGCCTTCGCTCATGACGAAGTGCAGCGTGCCGGTCTCGTAGTAGCACTCGCCCTTGGCGTACTTGACGCCGCCGGCGGCGTCCAGCGCTTCGTTGAGCAGCTTGCGCTTGGTGTTGCTGATGCTCCTCTTGCTGATCAGCACCGCCGCGGTCTTGCTGATGCTGCCGATCATGGCCGGCAGCCGCAGGTCGCCCTTCTTGAGCTGGCGGATCAGCGGGACCATCTTGGTGGTCAGGACGTCGGGGCTGTTGTCGTCTTCGTCGTCGTCGGCGCCTCTAGTGTCTGTTCGTTTGGCCTCGGCGGCGGCGTCCAGCGCGGCCTTGTGGCCGCTCTCGGCCAGGTCCAGCAGCGCGTAGAGCTTGTCCTTGGCCAGGCCGAAGGGCTTGTCGCCGAGCTCCTTCTTGCGCTTGGCCAGCGCAGGGACCATCTTCTTGATCTCGTCGGCGACGGCGGACAGGGCCTTGGCGCGCTCGTCGGGCTTGTCCTCGCCGGCCTTGTCCAGCGCCGACAACGCCTTGACCAGCGCCTTGTCGTCCAGCTCCAGCTTGTGCTTCTTGACGAAGCCGCTCCAGTCGTCCTTGTCGAGCTTGTCTGCCATCTCGGCATCCTCCATGCAAACAGCGTGGCCAGCGCCGCACGCCGCGCCGCCTCGTCGACGGTCGTCAGGGCCAGTTGACCATCAGCGCCCGGATGAAACCGATCTTGTCGTTGGCCGCCTTGACCGCCTGCCCGCAGTACTCGATCCACGCCGGAGGCACCTGCTTGGTCGAGGGATGGCCCGGGGCCAGCGGCCGCAGCTTTGTGTCGACGAACATGATGAAGCCACGGTAGGCGGCGATCGCCTTCTCGCCCGCAGGCCGCTTCTTCTCGGCCTTCACCTTGGACCCGAGCACGGCGTCGAAGTCCTTCTGTGCAGCCGCCACCGCCTTCAGCGCATCGCTCAGGCCGGTGTCGCGGTCCGGGATGTAGCCGGCCCGGATGGCGGCCTTCTTGGCTGCCGATGCGGCGCCCGTATCCCAGCCGAACGCGGGCAGGCTGGTCAGCTGCTGCCCCAGATCGGCAATGGTCTGCTCCAGTGCGGCGAGCGCCTCGCCCGCGATGGTCCGGCTCTTCTTGTTGAAGCAGGCGCTGACGACGTCGCCCAGGGCCTTCTCGACCTTGCCGATCAGCGCCGGCGCACTGAGCGTCTTGATGAACGCCTGCGCCTTGCCCTCGGCGTCGGCCGCAACGGCGTCGCGCAAGCGCCGGTCGACCTCGCCTTCCAGCACCGCGGCGGCGTCGTGCGCGGCATCCCATTGCCCCTGGGCCAGTAGGCCGTCGATGCCGTCCGCGGAGACCCGATGGCGCTGAGCCACCGCCGCCAGCAACGGATCGGCGAGCATGGTCCGGATGCGCCGCAGTGCGGCCTCGACGCCGGCCCGCAGGGCATCGCTGTCGTTGATGGCCAGGGCGGCCTGGAGCGCCGTGGACGCCAAGGCCGAGTCCGCTGCCCTGGCATGGCTGCCCTTGAGCAGCTCGCTGAGGAAGCCGTTGACGCTCTTTCCGGCACCGTTGGGCGCCGCCGCGGCCCGCAGTGCCGCGGCATGCGCTGGCTTGTTCAGCTCCTCCCACAGGGCCATGGTGTGGACGGCGGTCTTGGCGGCGTTGTCGGCCTTGGCGCCGGTCGCCGCCAGGACCCGGTCGTAGGCGGCGGTGCCGCCGAGCTTGGCGAGTGCCTGCCAGTGATGCTCTCGATTGCGCCAGACCTTGTCCTCCGGGTCCGGCTTGGCCTCCTTGAAGTAGGCCATGTACTCGTCGCGGAAGCGCTGGCTCGGCAGCCCCTTCGACTCGTCGTCCTTCGGATCCTTGGGCTCCGGCGGGCCACGCTTGACGTCCGCCGGATTCGTGTTGGGCGTCTGGCTGCGAAAGAGCTTGAGCGCCAGATCCGGGTGACGCATCACGAATGCCGAGCCGGTCATGCTCGAATCGGCGGCGTCGAGCGCCGTCCAGCCGTTGTCGCCCAGCCACGTCACCATCGCCGAGAGCTGGTCGGGCGGCCCCGTGAAGATGTCCTTGTAGGCCTCCCGCTTCGGCACGAAGTCGCTGATGATGCGATCGGCCACGGCGTCGAAGCTCGGCTCGTCGGGCGCGTCGAAGAGCTCGGTACCGCGCTGCGCGATGGCGATCTGGATCTCCGCCGGGCTCATGAACCGGGCCGCGCGCTTCATGAACATCATCGCGCACTTCGACAGATGGAGCCGGTCGTCCGGCAGCTTGTCCGCAGCGCCCAGGCCGGGATGCACGGCATCGATCGCCGCCCGCTGGCGCACCATGCCATCGACCATGGCCTGCGGGTTCAGCAACTCCAACTGCTCGAGCAGTTCCTTGTCGAAGGGCTCGTACGCCGACGGCATGCTCAGCAGCTCGTTGACCACCGTGGCCGTACCCGACACGTCGAAGTAGGTGATGCCGGCAATGCGCCGGGCCGCGGCCCCGAAGTCGGCGCGCGCGGGCAGGCTGCCACCATGGTCGATCGGCACCAGGGCCGGCTCGCCCTGCGGGTCGTCCTTGACCATGATGTTGCCGGCATGCCGGTCACCGTTGAGCATCATGATGTCCAGGATGGCCATCTTCTGGACATCCTTGGTCTTGATGCGACTTCGCACACTGTCGGGCATCTCGCCGAGCTGTTGTTTCGCGCCGGCATTGCTCTGCGCCGAACCGACCACCTCTTCGGCGTCGCTCGTCTGCTGGTCTTCGTCCTTCGGTCCACCGCCCTTCAGCGCATAGCGATTGATCGACACCACGTTGGTCTCGGGCACGTTGAGGTCGATGCCGGTCATCTGTGCGAACAGCTTCGCGTTGGCGCTGGCCAGGGCCTCCTTGATCGCCCCCGCCCCGCGCTTGTCGGAGGCAAAGCCGATCGGCGCCACCTCGCCGGCCGCGGCCTTGAAGATGGCCACGCGCTTGTTGTCCGTCCGTTCCCACTCGGCGTTGCGGGTCGGAGTGGCGTCCTGGACCTTACGGTAATCGACACCCTGCAGCCAGCGAGACTCGGACGCACCTGCGGCGTCGCCGTCGTCACCCAGCTTGGCGGCCTCCTGATAGGCCTGGTGGTAGTTCAGCTTCGCACGCAGGCTGGCGGCGCGCACCTCGTCCTGTTCGCTCCAGCCTCCGGTCGACTTCGGGTCCGGCAAGGCCTCGAACTCGATCGCCATCATGTACTGGAAGGCCACCAGCTTGCCCTCCTCGCAGTAGCGCTTCTTGCTCTGGCTGGACTTCTCGTTCTGCTGCTTGCTGCTCAGTTGCTGCTCGTGGAAGCTCAGACAGGCATCGGCCGCCGCGACCAGCTCCAAGCAGCGGGTCTTGATCTCGGCCCTGAAGGCGGGACCGAGCTGGCCCCCCTTGGCGGTGACCTTCTGCCCCTCGGCCTTCTTGGACTCGAGCGCAGCGAGCTTGGCCAGGTACTCCTTGAAAAGCTTGCCGGCCGACAGGTCCAGCTTCGCGATGTAGGCCGCCTGCCCTTGCGGAAAGCTGGCCGACCGGACGCTCGCCATCACCGGCGCCATGTCCTCGAACAAGGCCCCCTGCTGGGCCACCTGCGCCTTCTTGAGCTCCAGGCCGCTGGCCGCGTGCATCAGGGCATGCGCGGCCTTCCTGAGATCGACCAGGCGTGCGCGCGCCCCGACCACGTCCTTGAGCTTCTTGCCGGTCTCGAACAGGCGCTGCTGACGCAGGAACTCGTCCTTCAGCGATGCAGGCAAGGCCTTGTCGGCCAGCAGGCGCGTGGCCTCGTCGAGGTCTGTCTTCGCCAGGGCCTCTTCGTTCTGGAAGGCATCGACGAACCGCTTTCGCCGCGCCGCGGCCACCGCGTCATCCTCCTTCCTCGGTACCGCGCGCTGCGGCCCACCCCGGATGTGCGCCAGCATGCGCTGGCGCTGCGGCGTGTCGTTCCTGCCCGTGGGCACGGTCGCCTTGCCCTTGCCCGAGTCGCCCAGATCAGCCATGTGGCGTCGCCTTCCGAAGTGCTGTGGGTTGGTCTTACGCCGTCGCAAGGGCGCCGAGCGTCCTAGCGAGCTCTTTCAGCCGCTGGTCGAGCAGCTCCTTGATCGGAACCTGCACGAAGCCGTTGTCGCAGATGTCGTGCAGCAGGACACTGGCGTCGACAAAGTCGATGTACTCGTCGACGATGTCCCTTGCCTCGGACTGCAGAGCCCGTCGATCCGACTCGGACGTCGCATTCAGCGCCTCGTCTAGCTTGTCGATCAGGCGCTCGTCCAAGTGGTCCAGCAGGCTGTAGAGCATGCCCGAGTTGGCCGCGATGTCCGCGAAGTCCGGCTCGTCCTTGCACTCCTCGAGCAACGAATGCTCGAGCCGGCGCAACTCGGCGCGCACCTTGTCGCGGGTTTGGGCCCACAGAAGCCGGGACTGGGTGAACGCGACGCGCGGCGAGACCCTGGGGCCAGCCGTCGGTCCTGCGGCCGCGGGTGCCGCCGCGCTCGGTGTCGCCGGCGCGGCGGCTGGCCGCACCCGCTCCAGCAAGGCCTCGGCCTCGTCGAGCAGCCGGTGCGCCGCCTCGAAGTCTCGTTTTCGCGCCAGCACACCGGCCTCGCTGACCTTGAGCTTCAGATCCTGTGCTGATGGTCCCGCGGCCGCGATGGCCTGCTTGATGCTCGGCGTCATCGCCGCCAGCCTGGCGTTGAACGCGGTCGCAGGATCCACGTCCGCGCCGCCACCGGACGCATCGGGCGACGCGCCGAGCAGCTTGTGGACCATGTCCAGCGCCTTGCCCGCGCCGACGAAGTCCTTCGCCGCCGCCTTCTCGCTGGCAAACCCCATCAGCGCGCGCAGCTTGGTGGATTCGGGGTGCTGCGCCTTGAGCGCTGCGTCATACGCGTCGCGCACCTTGCGCAGCCGCTGCACGTAGGCGAGCTGCTCGGCGCTGGCCGGGCCGCCCGGCGGCGCGGGGCGGCTCGTCGTGCCGGCCGTCGCTGCGTCGGCCGCCTGGGCCCCGGGTGCCGCCGGGGTGCCGGTCGCTGCCGCGTCGTCGGCTTCTTCCTCGCCGTCGGTGTCCTCGCCGTCTTCGCCCCGCAGCTTGACCTTCAGCCGCAGCCCGGTCTGGTTCAAGAGCGCCGCCCTCACCCGCTTGGCCAGCCCGCCGACCTTGCCTTCGCTCATGACGAAGTGCAGCGTGCCGGTCTCGTAGTAGCACTCGCCCTTGGCGTACTTGACGC
>CAZQPN010000002.1:0-6702 GCA_964595215.1 uncultured Rubrivivax sp.
ACCGACGCCAACCCGGTGTTCACCGTCGCCGACGGCCTGATCTGGCTGCGCCAGACCGTGCAGCGCAACTCGATGGTGCGCAAGATCGAGATCATGAAGATGCGCGGCCAGCCCAGCGTGCCGGGCCTGCACACGCTGCGCATCGACCGCAGCGGCATGCGCGTGTTCGCGCCGGCGCAGTTCCTGGCCGCCGAGGCAGTGGTGGCCCCCGAGGCGGCGGCGCCGGCCGCGGCGGGCCCGGTGGCGCGCGCGACGATGGGCGTGCCGGCGCTCGACGACATGCTCGGCGGCGGCCTGCCGCGCGGCTACTCGCTGCTGGTCGCCGGGCCCTCGGGCTCGGGCAAGAGCATCCTGGCCGCGAGCTTCCTCGCCGAGGGCGCACGACAGGGCGAGACCGGCGTCGTCGTTGCCTTCGAGCAGCGCCCGAACGCCGCGCGCAATCCGGTGCTGACCGACCTGATCGCGCGCGGTCGGGTCGGCCTGATCGACCGCCGCGAGCCCGACCTGTCGATCGACGAGATCGTCCTGCTCATCCTGGACGAGGCGCGGCGGCTGAAGGCCACCCGCATCGTGCTGGACTCGCTGAGCGGCTTCGAGCTGGCGCTGGCGCCGTCGTTCCGCACCGACTTCCGCGAGTCGCTGCTCGGCATGGTCACGGCGCTGGCGCGCGCGGGGCTGACGGTGCTGATGACCTCGGAACTGGAGGACCGCTACACCGACCTGCGCTTCAGTCCCTACGGCGCGGCCTTCCTGACCGACGCCATCATCGTGCAGCGCTACATCGAGGTCGACAGCCGGCTGCAGCGCGTGATGGCGGTCGTCAAGGTGCGTGCCAGTGCGCACTCCAACGAGTTGCGCCTGTACCGCATCGCCGAGGACGGCATCCGCATGGGCGCGATGCTGCCCGAGCAGGAAGGCCTGCTCGGCGGACGCCCGACGCGCAAGCCGCCGCATGGCGCACCGGCCAAGGCCGGCACGCCGGCGGCTTGAACACGCACCGGCCCCTCCCATGCGCCCCTGGACGAACCCCGGCATGAACGCACCATGGACAGCGTGAAGCCCGCGCCCGACGCCGACGAACCGGCGCTGGCGGGTGCCGAGCGCCGGCGCGCGAGCCTGGGCATCCAGATCGAGGCGATGCAGGCCACGCTGGTGCGGCTGCTGCAGGACGTGGTTGTCGCCGAGCACCGGCTGGACAACACCCGCTCGGCGCAGCTCGTCGAAGCCAACGAGCAGCTGGTCGCGGCCGCGCTGGCCAGCCAGGCGCAGGCCGACACGGCGGCGGGGGCGCTCGACGATCTCCGTCAGACGGCCGAGGTGGATGCACTGACGAAGCTGCCCAACCGCCGCCTGCTGGTCGACCGCTTCAGCCAGGCCGTGGCCGCGGCCCGGCGGCATGGCACGAAGCTGGCGCTGCTGTTCGTCGACCTGGACGACTTCAAGCGGCTCAACGACCAGCATGGCCATGCCTTCGGCGACCGCGTGCTGCGCCTGGCCGCCGAGCGGCTGGCGACGGCGGTGCGTGAGATCGACACCGTCAGCCGCCACGGCGGCGACGAGTTCCTGATCCTGCTGTCCGAGGTGCAGCAGCCGGCCGACGCGGCGCTGGTGGCCGACAAGCTGATCGAGGCGCTGGCGGCGCCGGCGACGGTGGACGGCCGTCCGGTGCAGTTGTCGGCCAGCATCGGCGTGGCCGTCTACCCGGAGGACGGCGAGGATCTGGACCTGCTGACGGCACGTGCCGACGCGACGATGTATGCCCACAAGCGTTCCCGGGCCGCCGCCACCCCCGCCGGCCCGGCGACCCCCGTCGCTGCGGATTCGGCGGACGCTGCGGGGGCGGCGAGTGCGCCATCGGCGGCGCCACCGGGCGAGACCGACGACGAGACGGCGCGTCGCCTGGCCGAGTTGCGCGAGGTCAACGAGCAGTTGCTGCTGTCGGCGCTGGGGGCCCGAGCCCTGCAGGACGCCGCCGAACTGGCGCGCCAGCGCCAGGCCGCGTTCATGGACGCGGTGACCGAGGAGCTGCGCAACCCGATGGCGCCGATCCGCATCGCCACCACCATGCTCGGCCGCCTGCCCGGCGAAGCGCCGCTGCTGCCGCGCGTGCGCCAGGTGATCGAGCAGCAGATGGTGCAGATGTCGCGTCTGGTCGCCCGCCTGGTCGATGCCTCGGCCGGCGAAGGGGCGGGCCTGGTGCTCGACCGCCACTGGGTCGACATGGCCGCGGTGACCGACGCCGCGATCGCCGTCTTCCGCCCGACGCTGAAGCGACATCGGCTGCGCCTGGCCTGGCAGCCACCGGCCGAGCCGATCGGCGTCGTCGGGGACGCCGCCCGGCTGGAGCAGATCGTCGCCAACCTGCTCGACAACGCCTGCACCCACACGCCCGACGGTGGCCGCATCGGCGTGACGCTGGCCGTGCTCGACCGGACGGTGGCGCTGACCGTCGCCGACGACGGCATGGGCATCGCGACCGACGCGCTGACCGAGGTCTTCGAGCCCTTCGCGCTCGACCTGCACGCGCTGGACTTCCACGGCGTCGGGCTGGGTGTGGGGCTGGCGGTCGCGCGCGCCCTCGTGCTCGCCCATGGCGGCCACATCGCCGCGCACAGCGACGGCACCCGGCGTGGCAGCCGCTTCGTGGTCACGCTGCCGCTGGCGGGCTCGCGGCCGGACGACCCCGCGGGCCCGGCCGGCGGCGCCGATGCCGTGCCGCACCTCGACGACGCCGGCGGTCCCACCGGCGGGCAGGCCCATCGTGGCTGACCGACCCATGGATCCGCGCGCCCAACCCACCCTCACGACGACGGTGGCCCGCGACGCCTCCCGGAAGGCGTCCAATGACGCGTCCCCGCAGGCCACGGCCCCGGCGGCGCAGGGTCTGCCATCGATCGCGGAGCCGCCGCACAACCGGCTGCTGGCCGCCTTGTCCGACGCCGACTGGCTGCGCTGGCGCTCGCTGCTCGAGCCGGTCGCGATGCCGCTCGGCCAAGTGCTGTACGAGTCGGGCATGCCGATGACGCACGCCTGGTTCCCGACGACGGCGATCGTGTCGCTGATGTACGTCACCGAGAACGGTGCGTCGTCCGGTATCGCGGTCGTCGGCTGCGAGGGCGTCGTCGGCGTGCCGCTGTTCATGGGGGCGGGGTCGACCACCGGCACGGCGGTGGTGCAGAGTGCCGGGGCGGGATGGCGCATGCGGGGTCCGGCGCTGCGCGCGGAGTTCGCGCGCTCGCCGCTGGTCATGTCGCTGCTGCTGCGCTACACGCAGGCGTTGATCGCCCAGATGGCGCAGATCGTCGTGTGCAACCGCCACCACACGGTGCACCAGCAGTTGTGCCGCTGGCTGCTGATGCACCTGGACCGGCGGCCCGCCAACGAGCTGGTGGTGACGCAGGACCTGATCGCGCAGATGCTCGGCGTGCGCCGCGAGGGCGTGACCGAGGCCGCGCTCGCCCTGCAGCAGGCCGGCCTGATCGAGTACCGGCGTGGCCGCGTCAGGGTGCTCGACCGGCCCGGCATCGAGCGCCTCGCGTGCGAGTGCCACGCCGTCATCAAGGCCGAATACGACCGCCTGCTGGGCGATGGCCTGACCGAGCCGGGGCCCTAGTCCCCGACGGCCGGCGACGCCGCCGCGGCCCTGCTTCAGCCAGTCGTCGCTGGCCTTGCGTTCCCAGGGCCGGCGAGCTGCTCACGCCGGCCAGCGACGACGTCGAGGTCGTCGTCGGTCAGCTTGCCCCATTGCTCACGCGCCTTGCCGGTGAGCTGCTTCCAGTTGCCTTGGATCTGTTCCCGGTTCATGTCTGCTCCTTGAGTCTGATGGACACGATCACGGACGCACCGCGATCTCGTTCTTGACCTGCTTGACGCCGGCGACGCGCCAGGTCAGCGATTCGGCGGCGACCTTCTCGGCCGCGCTCTTGGCGAAGCCCGACAGCATCACGGTGCCGTTGAGCGTCTCGACGCCGATGGACAAGGTGTCGACGACCTTGCTCTCGACGAAGCGGGCCTTGACCGCGGTGGTGATCGCGGTGTCGTCGACGTAGGCGCCGACCGTCTCCTGGCCGCGCACTACGGCGCAACCGGAGGCGGTGGCGAGGACGAGCGCTGACAGCGCGAGGATGGACAGATGGCGTAAGTTCATGGTCGTGGTCTTTGGAAATCTCATGCTGCACTCTAGGCAGCGCCAGTGCTGCCGTCGGTGCGCTGACGCACCCAGCTTCGGCGGCCTTGTCCCGGACGGCGTGGCCGGCGGGCCACGCGTCGCCGCAACGTGCGCCAAGGCACCGACGTCCCGCGCGCGCGCAGGCATGCTCGCCCCCATCGTGGGGCCCGCCGTGCGGTGCCGTGCGAACGCACGGCGTCGGCGTGCAGCCCCCCTCCACCTCTCCGACCGGGCGAACGACAAAACCATGGATCCCTGCGACGTGCAGACCACCCACCACCGCCCATCGGGTGCGCGCGAGCGGGCCCGTTGTCGATGGGCGCGTGAACGGACGATCGGGGCGGGCCGCTCGCGGCGCGCCGGGCGGACCTACGCGCCGGGCGGGGATCGGAGGTCGGCCTCGCGCAGCAACACCGGCTCGATGGCGCCATTGGCGACGCGGCGCAGCACCGCGGCCTCGATCGCGGGCCGGTGGGCGTGGAAGACGTCCAGCGCGTCGCTGCCGTCGATCTGGCCACCGAAGCCGTGGTGCAGCAGCTCCCTGCGCACGATCGCGCCCATCATGCCGCCGTCAGGCATCGGCACCCAGCAGCGCACGGCGCCGGAGTCCTCGTGATAGAAGGGCTGCGGCGCAGGAGTCGGGTCGATGGGAGGCTGCATCAAGACAGTTTGGCACAGGCCGCGGCCGGCGTCGGTGCGGCAGCGGACCGATGGACCTGGTCGGCGCGCGGTCCCTGGCGGGCCGCCACCATCGGCGCGATCGCCGTCGCCGCGGCCATGCTGCTGCTGCTGGCCTTCCAGCAGGTGGTGAGCCAGGTCGTGCGCCAGGGCGCGCTGCGGCGCCAGGCGCAGACCGAGCATGTGCAGGCCAGCTGGCGCTGCCGTGAGTTGCGCGACGCCAGTGCGCGCCGGGCCTGCCAGGTCCTGCTGGTGCCGGCCTGGCCACGCGGCGCGGAACCTCCACCGCTGGCGCCACCGGCGCCGCGTTGAGATTCGAAGTCGACCCGCCTGCGGAGCGCCGCCATGCGCCCCGCGATCGCTCAGCGCCGCGATCGACCGCCGCCGCGCATCGTCAGCGTGGCCAGCAGCACCAGCACGGCACCGACGCCGGCGGCGATCAGCACGGCCTTCGCCGGGTGCGCCTGGACGTAGCGGGCACTCGAGTCCCGGGCCTGTTCGGCCGAGGTCTGGATCGCGTGCACGCTGCCGCGCGCCAGGTCGCGCGCCGTGTGGCGGAGCTCGTCGAGCGCGTGCGCGGTGGCATGGCCGGCCTCGCGCAGCGCGGGCTCGACCCTGGCCAAGGCACTATCCGGGCCGGCCAGGCGTTCATGCAGTTCGTCGCTCAGGACATTTCTCATCGGGAATCCTCTCGTGGGTGGTCGTCGGCGGGGTGGGATGGGACGCCACGTCGCTCATCGCCACGAGCGTCCTGTCCCGGCACAACGAACGACCCGATGCTCCATTCGGCGGCAGGGGCCGTCGGTGCGTCACCGAACACAGGCGTGGGCGGGGGCCCCGCGGCCGCGGGGCGAGGCACGGCCACAGCCGCTGCCACTTGGCCGATCGACGGCGACAGCGTGTGATCCGAATGCGTTCGTTGGCAGACAGACGGCACGCGGCCGTGTGCCGACACTGGCGTCCAGTCTCCAAGGAACCCACATGCGTCATCGCACGATCCCCTCCATGGCCGGTCCGGCCGCACCAGCCGTTTCGGTTGCCCCCACGCCATCGCCATCGGCCGCACCGAGCATCCGGGCTTTCGTGGCCGCGGCGCTGCTGCTCGGCCTGGGCGCATGCGCCAGCACGCCGGTGCCGAACGAACAGATGGCGGTCGCCGCGGCGGCCGTCGCGCAGGCCAGCAGCGCCGGCACCGGCGCGATGGCGCCGGACGAGCTGCGCGTCGCCGTGGACAAGCTCGCCAAGGCGCGTGCCGCGCTCGCGGCCGGCGACCACGACCGCGCGCGCCGGCTCGCCGAGCAGGCCGAGCTCGACGCCCAGGTGGCCGAGATGCAGGCGCAGTCGGCCCGCGCGAGTCTGGCCGCGAAGGAGTCCGAGGACGCCGCCCGCGTGCTGCGCGAAGAAATCAACCGCAAGACCGACCGCTCGACGCGGTCGTGAGGAATCCCATGACCCAACGTCCCTTCGTCTCCTTCACGCTCGCCGCGCTGGCCGCTGCCAGTCTGGTGGCCTGCAGCTCGACTCCCGACCGCAGCGCAGCGCTGGACGACGCCCGCGGCCGCTACGCGGCACTGCAGGCCACACCGGATGTCCGCACGCACGCCGCGCAGGAGCTGGCGCGCGCATCGGCCGCGATGCGCGTGGCCGAGGCCGCGCACGCCGATGGCGACGGCAGCACCGCCGTCGACCATCTGGCCTATCTCGCGCGGCAGCGCATCGTGATCGCCGAGGCGACGACGGCGAGCCGGGTGGCGCAGGCGGTGACGACCGGTGCCGCGGCCGAGCGCGACCGCCTGCGGCTCGACCTGCGCACCGCCGAGGCCGACGCGGCACAGCGGCAGCTGCAGGCCGCCCAG
>CAZQPN010000002.1:6802-35758 GCA_964595215.1 uncultured Rubrivivax sp.
CGACCTGCGCACCGCCGAGGCCGACGCGGCACAGCGGCAGCTGCAGGCCGCCCAGCAGGGCGCGGCGCGCAGCGAAGCCGAACGCGAGCAGGCTGCGCGCCGCGCCCAGGAAGACCAGGCCCGCCTGGCGTCGCGCGACGCCCGGGTCGACGACCTGGAGGCCCAGTTGCGCGAAATGAACGCACGCCGGACCGAGCGCGGCATCGTCGTCACGCTGGGCGACATGCAGTTCGACAGCGGCCGCTCGCAGCTGCAGCCTGGTGGCACGCGCAGCGTGACGCAACTGGCCGAGTTCCTGACGCGCCACCCGCAGCGCCGGGCCGTGATCGAGGGCCACACCGACAGCGTCGGTCGTCGCGCCGACAACCAGGACCTGTCGGATCGGCGTGCGCAGTCGGTGCTGGCGGCGCTGGTCGACCTCGGCGTGGGCGCCGATCGCCTGCACGCCACCGGCTACGGGCCCGACAGCCCAGTGGCCAGCAATGCCAGCGCGGCCGGCCGGCAGATGAACCGGCGCGTCGAAGTGGTGTTCGCGCCCGAACCGGGCGACATGCTGCGTCGCTGAGTCGCACCACGGCCACGCCCTGACACGGGCGCGGCAGCCGCCGGTGTGCGCCCGGGACGGTCAGGGATAGCGGGCCCGGCTGGGCCGCCGCGGCGCGACAGCCGCGGCCGGTGGCGTCCGTGTGACGGGTCTTTCGGGCGAGACCATGCCCGGCGCCGGCGCGCCTTCGGCGGTGAAGTCCTGCGTCTGTTCGAGCAGGGTGGGCGGCGGCGCCGGCGACGCCGGGCGTGCTGAGGACGGTGCCGGCTGCGGCCGGGGCTTGGATGCGGGTCTGGGCTTGGGCATGAACAGGTCCTGGGTCGATTGCGCAGTGGGGCCCGCCACGTCCGGCAAGGCGTGACACAGCCTGCACCCGATGCCGGCCGCCGGTCGGTGCGGCAGGGCACACGGCCGCAGCCGGCCTGCTTCCGGTGGTTCGGTACGTTGCCAGACAGACGGCACCGCTCGACCGGCCGAGACTCGCCTTCTTCGACACCAACCCAGGGACTTCCATGAACACCAACTACCTCGAGCGCGACCGCCTGGGCATCTATGCAGGGCGCAACGGCGGCCCTGGCCCGGCGTTGATGGGGGCCGACACGCTGATGGGCAACGACGTCTACAACAGCGAGGGCGAGGACCTGGGCGACATCAAGGAGCTGATGATCGACATGGCCACCGGACGCATCGCGTACGCCGTGCTGTCCTTCGGCGGCTTCTTGGGCATGGGCGACAAGCTGTTCGCCGTGCCCTGGGACGCGCTGACGCTGAACACCGCGGACAAGCGCTTCACGCTGTCGGTGTCCAAGGACAAGCTCGCGCAGGCGCCCGGCTTCGACAAGGCGGCCTGGCCCTCGATGGCCGACGAGGACTGGGCGCGCAGCGTGCACGCGTTCTACGGCACGTCGCGTCGCGGCGCATGAGTACGCCAGGCCGCTCCCAGGCGCTCATCCCGGAGCGCGCAGCGCAGCGGGTCGTCCAGTGAGGCTGACTGCTGCGCGGACGCAGAGGTTTGTCATGCCCCCAGCAGATACCACCCCGGGCCGCGCACCGCGCGCGGCTGTCCGTCCAGGCGCACGGCGCCAGGAGGCCTCGATGAGCGCGGACCCGGTCAGCTGGCGCACCGCCTCCTTCGGCGACGTCGCCGACACCTCGCCGGCGGACCTGCAGACGCTGGGCGAGCATGTTAGCGGCTGCAGCGCCGGCGACGGCCGCCTGGAGGCGCTGCGCTGCGCCGGCGGGTGGCTGCGCGGCTTCGTCGCCTCGCACCTGGTCAGTTCGCTGGTTGCAGGGCTGCTGCTGACGGCGCTTGTCCTGGCCCTGGTCTAGGGCGGCGGCCGTGACCGCCCGGGGCCTCTGGCGCCAGTGGCCCTCGGCCGGGCCGGTGCTGCGCAGCCTGCTCGACGACAGCGCCGGTCCGCTGCAGCCGCCGCTGCGCTCGGAGATCTTCGGCCCGCAGCGCTTCGCCCAGCATGGCCGCAGCCTCGGGGAGTCGCACCGCGCGGGGCGTGCGAGCCTGCGCCAGAGCGCGTTCTTCCCGCGCCTGAAGGACAACGCGCGCATGCTGCGGCTGGCACAGCGCTGCATCGCCGAGCAAGCCGCCAGTGGCCACGACATCAGCCCGGCGGCGCTCTGGCTGCTGGACAACTTCCACCTCATCGAGGCCCAGCTGCTGGCCATTCGCGAAGGCCTGCCGCGAAGCTACTTCCGGGCCTTGCCGGTGCTGCTGGACGAGCCGCTGGTCGGACTGCCGCGCATCTACGGCGTGGCCTGGGCCTTCGTCGCCCACACCGACGGCGCCTTCGACGAAGACCTGCTGCTGCACTTCCTGGGTGCCTACCAGGCCGCGCGCGAGCTGAGCCTGGCCGAGATGTGGGCGCTGCCGACCACCCTGCGCGTGGTGCTGGTGGAAAACCTGCGCCGGCTGGCCGAGCGGCTGGCCACGCACAAGGCGGCGCGCCAGCTGGCGCACCTGTGCAGCGACCGCATCGCCAGCTGCACCGTCGACCAGCTCGACGAGTTGCTGGCGATGCTGCAGCGGCGCGGCGTGGCGCAGATTTTCCTGGCCCAGATGGCGCTGCGCCTGCAGGGCCATGGCGCCGGCACGTCCGCGCCGCCGGCGGTGCTGGCATGGCTGCACGCCGCGCTGCCGGACGCGGCCGCGCTGCACACGCAGCAGGCCGCCGACCAGACGGCCGACAACCTGAGCGTCAGCAACGCCGTGACGTCGCTGCGCGAGATCGGCGACGCCGACTGGCCCGACCTGGTGGGCCGAAGCAGCCCGCTGATGCAGCGCATGCTCGCCTGGCCGCAGTTCGCGGCCGAGCACGGCCGCACCCGCGACGACACGCTGCACGGCATCGAACGGCTGGCGCAGCGCAGCGGCCGCAGCGAGCTGGACGTGGCGCAAGCCCTGCTGACGCTGATGCAGGCCGGGCCGCAGGCCGAAGTCGGCGTCACCACCGTCGCCAGCCACTGGCTCAAGGGCCCAGGGCGGCCCGCGCTGCGGCGCGCGCTGGGCCTGCCACAGGGGCCGTGGACGCAGGTCCTGGACATCGGGCGCGCCATCGCGCCGCGCGCCGTGCTGCCGACCTACCTGGGCGCGGTGGGGCTGGGCACGCTCGTCCTGATGGTCCTGCTGCTGCGGCCGGGGTGGGGACTGGACGCGGGCACGTTCGGGCTCGCGCTGCTGTTGCTGGTGCCGGCCTCCGAGGCCGTGGTGGCCCTGCTCAACCGGCTGATCAGCGAGTCGACACCGCCATCGCACCTGCCGCGGCTGGCGCTGGCCGGCGGCATCCCGCCCGAGCATCGCGTGCTGGTCGTGATGCCGGTGCTGCTGGGCGATCCCGCCACCATCGATGCCCAGGTGCACCGCCTGCACCTGCACCACTTGGCCAGCGGCGAGCGCGAAGCGCAGTACGCGCTGCTCAGCGACTGGCCCGATGCCCAGGCGGCCACGATGCCCGACGACGAGCGCCAGTTGGCCCACGCGGCGCAGGGCATCGCGGCCCTCGACGCACGCTGGCCGCGGTCCGGCGCGGCGCCGCGCTTCATCCTGCTGCACCGGCCGCGTCGCTGGAGCGAGAGCGAACAGCGCTGGATCGGCCACGAGCGCAAGCGCGGCAAGCTGGAGGCGCTGGTGGCCGCGCTGGCCGGCGGCGGACAGGGGGACTTCATCGACCTCGGCGAGCTCTCGTGTATCGCCGCCGCGACGCCCTACCTGCTGACGCTCGACAGCGACACCCAGCTGCCGCCGGGCCGCCTGCGCGAACTGGTGGGCGTGGCCGCGCACCCGCAGAACCGGCCGCGCCTGTCGGCCGACGGGCGCCGCGTGGTCGGCGGCTACGGCATCCTGCAGCCGCGCGTGGTGACACCGCTGCCGGCGCCGGGCGAGCTCACGCCCTACTACTGGCTGTTCGCCGGCCAGTGCGGCATCGACCCCTACAGCGCAGCCAGCTCCGAGGTCTACCAGGACCTGTTCGGCGAAGGCAGCTTCAGCGGCAAGGGCCTGCTGCACGTGGCCACGCTGCACGCCGTGCTGGCCGGCCGCCTGCCCGAAGACCGCGTGCTGAGCCACGACCTGCTGGAAGGGGCGCTGGCCCGTTGTGCGGCGGTGAGCGAGGTCACGCTGGTCGAGGACGCGCCCTTCCACGCCGACGTCGCTGCCGCCCGCGTGCACCGCTGGATGCGCGGCGACTGGCAGCTGCTGCCCTTCCTGCTGCGGCCGGCGACGTGGCCGATGCACGCGGTCAACCGCTGGAAGATCGCCGACAACCTGCGCCGCTCGCTGGTGGCGCCGCTGTCGCTGGCGCTGCTGCTGCTGTCGCTGGCCGGCCTGGGCCCGACACCCTGGGCCGTGCTGGCCCTGCTGCTGGCGGCCTTTGCCGCCGGGCCGGCGCTCGGTGCGGTGGCCGGCTTCGTGCCCGGCCGCGCCGACGTCGCCTGGCGCCACTTCACGCAGCAGGCCGGCACCGAGCTGCTGCGGGCACTGGGCACCGGCGCGTGGCACCTGGCGCTGCTGCTGCAACACGCGCGACTGGCCACCGACGCCGTGGCGCGCGCGCTGTGGCGCCTGGGCGTGAGCCGGCGCCACCTGCTGCAGTGGACCACGGCGGCGGCGGCGCAGGCCGCGGCGCGCAGCACGCTGGCGGGCATCGCACGGCAGCATGCCGCCACGCCGCTGTTGGCCGCGATGGCGCTGGCCGGGCTGCTGTGGGCGGACACGCCTTACCCGACACTGACGCTGGCCCTGTGCCTGCTGTGGGCGGCGACGCCGCTGTGGATCTGGTGGGTGAGCCGGCCGCTGGCCGCCGCCGAACGCGTGCTGCCGGCGGTCGACCGTGCCTACCTGCAGGACGTCGCGCGCGACACCTGGCGCTACTTCGAGCGCTGCGTCGGGCCCGACGACCACCACCTGCCGCCCGACAACCTGCAGACCCTGCCGCACGAGATGCTGGCGCACCGGACCTCGCCCACCAACATCGGCCTGTACCTGCTGAGTGTGGCCTGCGCGCAGCGCTTCGGCTGGATCTCCACCGGCGAGCTGCTGGCCCGCACCGCGGCCACGCTCGACACGGTGGACCGGCTGCAGCGCCACCGCGGCCACTTGCTCAACTGGTACGACACGCAGACCTGCGCGCCGCTGCTGCCGATGTACGTGTCCACGGTGGACAGCGGCAACCTGAGCGGCCACCTGCTGGCACTGTCGCAGGCCTGCCTGGAGCTGGCGGCCGACACCGCCGACGCCGGCGACGAGGTGCAGTTGCGGCAGCTCGCGCGGCGCTGCGAGGCCATGGCCTGGCGGCCCGACTTCGCCTTCCTGTACCACCGCAGACGCCACCTGCTGCACATCGGCTGGCGCGTCGCCGAGCAGCAGCTGGACAACGGCTTTTACGACCTGCTGGCCAGCGAGTCGCGCCTGACCAGCCTGCTGGCCATCGCCAAGGGCGACGTGCCGGTGCAGCACTGGTCGGCGCTCGGGCGCCCGTTCTACGCCCTCGGGGGGCGCACGGCGATGCGCTCGTGGTCGGGGTCGATGTTCGAGTACCTGATGCCGACCCTGGTGCTGACGGAGCCGCCCGGCAGCGTGCTGCGCCAGGCCTGCGACGCGGCGCTGGTGGAGCAAATGGACTTCGCGCGCGCCCACGGCGTGCCCTGGGGCATCTCGGAGTCGGCCTACGCCGGTTGCGACCACACACTGGCCTACCAGTATGCGCCGCAGGGCGTGCCGCGCCTGGCGCTGCGCCGCACGCCACCCGACGAGCTGGTGGTCGCGCCCTATGCCACCGCGCTGGCGGCCCAGATCGCGCCGCGCCGCGCGACGCGCAACTTCGCGGCGCTGCAGGCGCTGGGCGCGCGCGGCGCGCTGGGCTTCATCGAGGCGCAGGACTTCTCGGCTGCGCGCCAGAACGAGGCGCACGGCCACACGCCGGTCAGCACCTTCATGGCCCACCACCAGGGCATGACGCTGGTGGCGCTGGCCAACGTGCTGCTGGGCGGCGTGGTGCAGCGCTGGGGCATGGCCAGCCCGCACGTCGAGGCCGTGGCCTCGCTGCTGCACGAACGCGCGCCGCGCGAGGTGTCGGCCCTGCCGCAGCCGCCTCCCGCCCCGCCGCAGGACGTGCAGCGGCGGGTGCCGGCGCTGCGGCGCGAGGTCGAGCCCGGCATGCAGGCGGTGGAGCCGACGCAGCTGCTGTCCAACGGGCGCTACAGCGTGGCCCTGCGGGCCAACGGCGCCGGCTGCAGCCGGCTCGGCTCGACCGGCATCACGCGCTGGCGCGACGATGCCCTGCGCGACGAGTGGGGCAGCTTCTTCTACCTCCGCCGCGGCACCGCCGCGCAGGTGGTCTCGCTGAGCCAGCATCCGGCACCCGATCCCGAGGCGCACTACCAGGGCGTGTTCCATGCCGACCGTGTCTGCCTGGACGCCACCTGGCCCGACCTGCGCACGCGTGTCACGGCCTGGGTCTGCCCCGAGGACGACATCGAGTTCCGCGAGGTCGAGTTGCACAACCTGGGCACCGACACGCTCGAGCTCGAGCTCATCTCGGCCTTCGAGCCGACTCTTGCCGAGCCGCGTGCCGACGAGGCGCATCCGGCCTTCGGCAACCTGTTCGTGCAGGCACGGGCCACGGCGCGCGGCCTGGTGTTCGTGCGCCGGCCGCGCCTGGCCAGCGAGCAGGGCCTGTGGGCCGCGCACTTCCTGGCCGGCGGCGACGACGAGGTGCGGCACTTGCGGGTGCAGACCGATCGCCAGCGCTGGCTGGGCCGCAACCGCTCGGCCGCCGCGCCGCTCGCCGGCCTGCGCGATCTGCCGGACATCGACGCGGTCGGCCAGGAAAAGAGCGACGGGGCGATCCAGGAGGTTGCCTCGACGACGCTGGACACGGGCCTGGACCCGATGTGCGCGCTGGCGGTGCGCCTGACGCTCGCGCCGCAGGCCCGGGTGCGGCTGAACTTCGCCACCGCGGCGACGCCGCACGAGGCCACCTTGCGCGCGGTCATCGACAAGTACCGCCAGGGTGGCCACGTGCAGCGCTCGTCGCTGATGTCCAGCACGCTGGCCGGCGTGCGTGGCCAGACCCTGGGCATGAGCGCCGACGACCTGACCGCGGTGCAGGCGCTGACCACCGCCTTGCTGCTGAACCTGGCGCGCAGCGGGTCCGCCTCGGTGGCGGATGACGGCACGCCGATCGAGCGCCGGCGTCTGTGGCGGCTGGGCCTGTCGGGCGAGCGGCCGCTGATCCTGGTCTCGGCCGGCGTGACGCAGGGGCTGGGCCTGATCCGCTCGCTGGCGCAGGCCCTGCGGCTGTGGTCCTGGGGCGGCGTGGCCTGCGACGTGGTGGTGGTCAACGCCGAGCCCGCCTCGTACCTGATGCCGCTCCAGCGCGAGATCGCGGCGCTGCGCGACAACCACGAGTCGGAGCCGGCGGCCGCGGCCGCGGAGCTGCACCTGCTGCGTGCCGACGAGCTGAGCGCGGCCGAACTGGCCACGCTGCACGCGCTGGCCTGTGCGCGCTTCCAGGCCGATGGCCGGACGCTGGCGGCGCAGGTGGCCGATTGGATCGACGGCCACGAACAGGCCCTGCGGGACCGCCAGGCGGTGTCGGGGACGGCGCTGGCGCCGGCCACGGCCGGCCACACGCCGGTGGTGCCGTCGCAGGGCGAGTTCGACACCGCATCGGGCGAGTTCCGCTTCGGCGTCGGCATGGCGCGTCGGCCGGTGAAGCCCTGGATCAACGTCCTGGCGAATGCCGAGTTCGGCAGCCAGGTTTCCGAGTCCGGCGGCGGCTGCACCTGGGCGCTGAACAGCCGCCTGAACCGCCTGACGGCGTGGTCCAACGACGCCGTGGCCGATCCGGCCTGCGAGTGGCTGCTGCTTCAGGACGAACGCACCCACGAGGTCTGGAGCCTCGCGCCCGGCGCCTGGGGCGAGGGCGGGCTCGACTACCGCGTCGTGCACGGCCAGGGCTACACGGCCGTCGCCCACCGCCGGGGCGACGTCGAGGTGACGGTCTGCTGGTGCGTGGACGCCGAGCACAGCGTCAAGCAGGTGCAGGTTCAGCTGCTCAACCGCGGCCGTCGCCGCCAGCGCCTGCGCCTGCTGGGCTTGGTGGAGTGGATGATGGGCGGCCAGCGCAGCGACCGCACGACGGTGCACACGCAGGTGCAGCGCAACGGCCCGCAGCTGACGCTGTCGTGCACGCAGCGCGAGGGCACACTCGGCTTCGGCGGCGGCACGGCCTTCTTCGTGCTGGCCGCCGGTGCCGGCGAAAGCGGCCCGGACTGGACCTGCGACCGGCGCGAGTTCTTCGATGCCCGCGGCCGCCTGCAGCTGCCGGACCACCTCGGCCGGAACCAGGGCAGCGGCCTGGACCCTTGCGCGGCGCTGTCGCGGCGGCTGGTGCTGGAGGCCGGGGAGTCGGTGGAATGTGTCTTCCTGCTGGGCTACGCCGCCAGCCCCGACGCCGCGCGCGAGCTGGCCGCGCAGGCGGCCAGCGTGCCGGCCGCGCAGCGCCTGGAGCAGGTGCGCCGGCGCTGGGACACGCTGCTGGGCGCCAGCGAGGTGAAGACGCCGGACCCGCTGTTCGACGTCCTCGTCAACCGCTGGCTGCTCTACCAGGCGGTGGCCTGCCGCCTGTGGGCCAAGGCCGGCTTCTACCAGGCCGGTGGCGCCACGGGTTTTCGCGACCAGCTGCAGGACAGCATGGCGCTGGCCTGGGCCGCGCCGGACATGCTGCGCGCGCAGGTCCTGCTGTGCGCCTCGCGCCAGTTCGCCGAGGGCGACGTGCAGCACTGGTGGCACACGCCCGGCGGCGCCGGCGTGCGGACGCATTTCTCCGACGACCTGCTGTGGCTGCCGTTCGCGCTGCTGCACTACCTGCGCAGCAGCGCCGACCACGCGCTGCTGGACGAGACGCGGCCCTTCCTCGAAGGGGTGGTGATCCCCGAGGGCGCAGAGGACGCCTACGCCACGCCGCAGGTCAGCGACGAGCAGGCCACCGTCTATGAACACGCGGCGCGCACCATCGACCGCAGCCTGCGCGTCGGCGTGCACGGCCTGCCGTTGATGGGCAGCGGCGACTGGAACGATGGCATGAACCGGGTCGGCCACGAGGGGCGCGGCGAGTCGGTGTGGCTGGCCTGGTTCCTGTGCCTGCTGGTGGCCGACTTCGCACCGCTGGCGCGCGCCCGCGGCGAGGACGAACGCGCCCGGCGCTGGCTCGACGCGGCCGCAGGTTGGCAGGCGGCGCTGAACCGGCCCGAGGGCCCGGTGTGGGACGGCGAGTGGTACACGCGCGCCTTCTTCGACGACGGCCAGCCGCTCGGATCGCACCGCAACGACGAGGCGTGCATCGACCTTATCGCCCAGGCCTGGTCCGTGCTGTCGGGCGTGGCGCCGCCGGCGCGGCAGCGGCAGGCCATGGACTCGGTTCAGGCCCACCTGGTGGACCGCGAGGCCGGCTTGATCCGGCTGCTGCATCCGCCGCTGGTGAACGCCGAGCCGAGCGCCGGCTACATCCAGGCCTACCCGCCGGGGGTGCGCGAAAACGGCGGCCAGTACGCGCACGCCGGGGTCTGGGCGCTGATGGCGCAGGCGCGGCTCGGCGGGCCGGACGCCGCGGCGCAGGTCTGGGCCAGCTTCACCCGCCTGAGCCCGGCGCACCGCGCGGCGCACGCGACGCAAGGGCCGCGCTACGGCGTGGAGCCCTACGTGATGGCCGGCGACGTCTACAGCGCCGAACCCTACACCGGTCGCGGCGGCTGGAGCTGGTACACCGGTGCCGCCGCCTGGTTGCACCGGGCGGCGCTGGAATCGATCTTCGGCTTGCGGCTGCAGGCGGACGTGCTGTCGTTCGAGCCCTGCCTGCCGCCGCACTGGCCGCAGGCCGAGCTGACGCTGCGCCGCGACGATCGTTGCATGCGGTTCCTGCTGTTGCGCGCCGACAGGCCCGTGCCCGTGGATGGGCCCTGGGCGGGTGCGCAGGCGCTGCGTCCGGGTCAGGCCCTGCGCTGGCCAGAGCTGCCGGCCGAGACCCGCTACGTCGTCCGGGCAGCGTGAGGGGCGGTCGCGGCGCGTCGATCCACCGCTGGGCGCGGCCGCTGTGGCCCTCGGCTCGTCGTCTGCCTCGGGGCCTGTCCGTCAGAGGCTGCTCGCGAGTGCCCGCGCGGGGACCCGTGTCAGCCTCGGCTGTTCGTGCAGCGGCCGCGTCTGCGGCAGCACATAGACGATGGCGGTGCGGCTTGTGGCGAAGGCCGACTGCACATGCCGGTTGTAGAAGGCCAACGGCACGTTGATGCAGCCGCAGGAGATGCGGTTGTCGTCCACCGTGGCCGTGGCCAGGCGCTCGGCGCGCCGCTCCAGCGGGTTGGTGGTGCGCACGCGGTGCATCGAGACGGCGGCGCCGTGATCGACCCAGACGACGTCCTCGCCCTCCAGGTTGCGCCCGACCTCGGCCACGAACCGCCCGGCCGGCGTGGTGCGTTCGGCGGCCAGGATCTGCGCCATCGGGCGTGAGCCAATGCCCGGCACCGAGTCGTCCCCGAGTCCGGCCCGCAACCCGCGCCGAACGGCCGCGACGCGACCGTTAGGTTGGACTGCCGGGGGTTGCCCGGATGCAGCCACCACCGTTCGAGGTCGACGCGGGTGACGCGCTGCAGGCCCACGGTGAGCATTGGGCGGGCCACGGTTGACCGTGTCGGCATGCAGCGAAAGCCGGTTTCGAAGCGCCGGAAGTACCAGGTCCGGTCGGTTCGAATGGAAGCCTTCCTGGACCAGGAGGTCGACCTGGCCCAGATCGACCACGGTGACTCCAGTTCCGCGCACTTCGCGCGGGACATACCGGTGAAACGTTGGCGGCTAATTCATTTCGCCGCCGGTCGGCGTCGGCGCGATCAACCAGGACGACTTCAGCCATGCCGCCCATGGCCGATTGGTTCGTCGGTGCCGCCATCCTGCTGGCGATCGTGAACCTGTTCCGGCGCGGCACGGCGCGCTCAAGCCTGTCCGGCTGGATCCGGAGCGACCTGGCACCAGGGAGCGACGACGGACATGGACCAGCACAGCGCCGACGCGATCGACCCGACTTGTGAATGCGCACGGCCGCGCCGAGGCGCCCTCACGGGATCGCTGCAGGCGCGGAGCGGCCTCATGAGCGCGCCTGCTGGAACGAGAACGCCAGTGGGCGCGACGGCGTCGGGACTGCGACAGGACACCGACCCCACCCTCCGACACCGATGGTCGACCAGCCCGTGCCGGCCGCGTCCGGTGCAACGACAGGTCCTGTCGCCGATCCGTCGCTGCCGCCCACGGAGTCGGACTTCTCACCCGGGACGCCCAGTCCCGGTCAGAACAACGATCATTCGGCACCGGCCGCCCCGGCCAATTCGGGCAGCACGCCGCAGTCGCGCCAAGCGCGCTTCCCGAACAAAGCCCGCCCGAGGGGTTGGAGCCGGGTGTGGCGCCCTTCGGCCCCGGTGTCATCCACGCAGGGAGTCCGGCACCCAGGCGGCGGCGCTGGAGAAAGTCAATGCGGCGGCTCGCTGCGTTCGGTGACGTAGATGTCCCACACGGCAATGAACATCGCGGCGATCGCCGGGCCGATGATGAAGCCGCTGATGCCGAACATCGCCAGTCCGCCGAGCGTCGAGATCAGCACCACGTAGTCGGGCATGCGCGTGTCCTTGCCGACCAGGATCGGTCTCAGCACGTTGTCCACCATCCCGATGACGAGCACGCCGAAGGCAACGAGCCCCATGCCCTGGATCACCGAACCGGTGACCAGCAGGTACACCGCCACCGGCGCCCAGATCAGCCCCGCGCCCACCGCCGGCAGCAGCGACAGGAAGGCCATCAGCACGGCCCACAGCAGCGCGCCGCGGACGTCGAGCACCCAGAGCGCGAGACCGCCCAGCGCGCCCTGTATGACCGCGATGACGATGTTGCCCTTGACGGTGGCGCGAATGACGGTGGCGAACTTCTGCGCCAGCGCCTGCTTGTGCGCCTCGTCCAGCGGAATCGCCGCGTTCACGCGACGTGCCAGCGCCGGTCCGTCGCGCAGCAGAAAGAAGGCCAGGTAAAGCGCGATGAAGACGCCGACGACGAACTCCAGCGTGTTCTGCCCGACGCCGAGCACCTGCGTGGCGATCAACTGGCTGGCCTGCGCCACTGCAGAGGTCAGCCGCTGCTCGATGTCGACGAGGTTGCCGATCCCGAACCGGTCCAGCACCTGCGTGAACCACGGCGGCAGCGCGTCGACGATCTCCTGGAAGTAGCGGCCGAAGCTCAGTTCCCCCGACTTCAAGCGCGCGTAGACGCCCGAGCCCTCCTGCACCAGCGTGGCAGCGATGAGGATCAGCGGTGGCGTCACGACCAGAAAGATGATCGCCAGCGTGGCCAGCGCAGCCCAGGTTCTGCGCTGGCCCATCCGACGCGCAAGCACGCGCTGCAGCGGCGCAGACACGATGGCGATGATCACGCCCCAGAACACCGCTCCCCAGAAGGGCAGCAGGATGAAACCGAAGGCCAGCGTGACGATCACCATCAGCAGCACGAAGCTGCGCGTCTCGAGACCGGCAGGCTGTTCCGAGGATGAACGGTTCATGGCGGTGGGCGTTGCATCGGCGAAGCGTTGGCAGTGTGCCGTTGGGTGTCGGTCCGGTGCGGCAGGTCGGTCGACAGTGTAGAGATCATGCGGCGCTCCCGTGGCGGGGGGTTGGCGGCGCCGACGCATTGGGCACGAGTTCCAGTCTGACCAGCACCGCCGAATTGCGCGGCACGACGCTGCAGCCACGCGCCAGCAGCTGGGTCTTCGTGAAGGCGGCACCGAACAGCAGGATCAGCGACGTGTAATAGACCCACAGCAGGATCAGCACCACCGAACCGGCCGCACCGTAGGTGGAGGCGGTGGCCGTGTAGGCCAGATAGACGGCGATGCCGTAGCGGCCGAGGGAGAACAGCACGGCGGTGACGAGCGCGCCGACGACGACATCGCGCCACTGCAGCACCACGTCGGGCAGGACCTTGTACATGGCGCAGAACAACAGCGAGATCGCCAGCCACGACATCAGCAGCTCGGCGCCGCTCAGCAGTGCCGCCACCGCGGGCACGAACTGATGGGTGAAATGAAGCACCGCGCGCACCACCACGCCGAGCAGCAGCGACACCAGAAGCACGAAGGCGATCGCCAGCACGACGGTCAACGACAACAGTCGGCTCTTCAGCCACACGACGATGCTGTTGCGGGTCGGCCGCGACACCACGCCCCAGATGGCGTTCAGCGAGTACTGCATCTGTGCGAAGACGGTGGTCGCGCCGACGATCAGTGCGATCGCGCCGAGCACCGTGGGCAGCAGCCCGGCCTCCTCGATGCGCGATTGTGCGACCGCCTGCTCGATCGCCAGCGCTGCGTCACGGCCCATCACGTCCTGAAGTTGGGCGACGATCTGCCCATGGGCGGCCTCTTCGCCGAGCACGATGCCGATCACCGATACGGCAATGATGACAACCGGCGCCAACGAAAACAGGGTGTAGAAGGCCAGTGCCGCGGCGTGGCTGAATGGGTCGCGATCCAGCCAGAGCTGGAGGGCGTCGCGGGTGATCGCCCACCAGCGCAGCGCGACGATCTTCCACATGGATCCGCCGCGTCAGTCGTCGTTCGGCGCCACTGGCTGCTGCAGGTCGTCCAGGGCTCGATGCAGCGACTCGATGATCAACCGCTGCGACAAGGCCTCGTCGATCTCCGGCACGTCCCATCCGAAGATTGCACGGTACTTGTCGACCAGACGCCTGACGTCCGACTTCAGCTGCGCCCGATGAGCGTCCATCTCGATTTCCTCGATCTGTTTCATTCGGAGGCTCCTTCGTGGTTCGGGCCAAGCCACGAGATCGATTCATCGACCCCGGTCACAGGATAGCGCGTCAATGTGCGTGTGCCCGGCCCGCAGTGGGCGCGCAGACGGACGGCTTGCCGTTGACGTCGGGTGGCGCGCGCGGGGTTCCCCTGAACCGATCGCGCCTGGCGTCCTGCTTCGGCCGGCCCGGGCGGCCTTCCTGGCGTCCTCGGAGCCTGGCTGAAGGCTGCATCGAGAGAGTTCTGGCTGTCGTCCGAATTGCGTCCGAGTGGGTCCGCAGGGCCGATGGCCCACTTCTGCGGGACGGTCCGTGTGCTGGTGGCCGATGAGGACCCGGTGAACCTGATGGTGATCTCTGCGCTGCTGGAGTCACGGGAAATCGTGCCGTTGCTGGCCGCAGACGGTGCCGAGGCCGTGACGCTTGCCTGTGAACGGCGCTTCGATCTCATCCTGATGGATCTGCAGATGCCGATCCTCGACGGTTTGGGAGCGACCGCGGCGATCCGGCGCTTCGAGACCTGCCGACCCCGATCAGCGGCTCCTGTCGTCGCCTGCTCCAGCCTGTCTCCGGGGCAGGCGTCCTGGCGGCGCATGGCATGAACGGCAGCCTGCCCAAGCCCTGCGGTGACCAGGAACTGGAGGACTGTCTGGCCCGCTGGTGCCCCACGTATCGCCCGGCACCGGCCGCGGCTGGTCTCCAGCGCCGGAATCCCGGCACAGGTGGTGCGTCGCTGCGCCGATCCGTGGCGATACCATTCGACCACCTGCGCTGACGTTCTGGCGCTCGCCTCCCTCGTTCCCGTCGCTGGGTTGCCGGCGCAACATGTGCCGGCTGCTTCCTGATGGCGTCGCACCGCCGCGGCGGCCGCCGCGCAGCCGCATCAACTGAACCGGACCAATGACCCCAGCGCAGTGGTTCATGCTCATCGGCGGGCTGTTGCTCGTCATGGGCTTGACGTCCTCCCTGCTTCGCCGTACCCCGGTCACCTCGGCCATCATCTATCTGGCCGTGGGTGTCGTGGTCGGTCCGACCGTGCTCGACCTGTTTCACTTCAACCCGCTGAAGGAAGCGGCGCTGCTGGAAGTGTTGACGGAAGTGGCGGTGCTGATCTCGCTGTTCTCGGCCGGCGTCAAGATGCCGGTGCCGGTCAGCCTGGTCCGCTGGCGGGCGCCGATCCTGCTGGCGACGCTGTCCATGGGTCTCACGGTGGGTCTGGTGGCTCTGTTCGCCCATCTCGTGCTGGGCCTGCCGCTGGGTGCGGGCGTCCTGCTGGGTGCGATCCTGGCCCCCACCGACCCGGTGCTGGCCACCGACGTGCAGATCCGCCACCCCGGCGACCGCGACCAGCTGCGCTTCAACCTGACCTGCGAAGCCGGCATGAACGACGGCAGCGCCTTCCCCTTCGTGGTCCTGGGTCTGGGCCTGCTGGGCCTGCACGACCTGGGCGACTTCGGACTGCGCTGGGTCCTGGTGGACGTGCTGTGGGCCACGCTGGCCGGCATCGGCATCGGTGTGGCGGCCGGCGTGGCGCTGGCGCGTCTGAGCGGCATGCTCAGGCGCGCCCCGTACCGGCACGAGCTGATGGACGACTTCCTGGGCCTGGGCCTGATCGGCGTCGTGTATGGGGTGTCGACGCTGGCACATGCCTGGGGCTTCCTGGCGGTCTTCTTCGCCGCCGTCGCGCTGCGCCAGGCCGAGCTGAAGCAGTCCCGTGCGGTGCCGCCGCAGGACGACGGTGCGCAGGCGCCTGCAGCCGATGCCGCCGCGAGCCGCCCACCCGCGGTCCAGCCGGCCGCAGCCATGGTGAGCACCGGCTCGCTGGTCTTCAAGGAGCACCTGGAGAGGCTGTCCGAACTGGTGCTGGTGCTGCTGCTGGGCGGCGCACTGTTCGTCGACTCGTGGAGCTGGCCAGCGGTGGCCACGGGCCTGTTCCTGCTCGTCGTCGCGCGCCCGCTCAGCGTGCTGCTCGTGCTGTGGCGCGGGGGCATGCCGCTGCGCACACGGGGCATGATCGGCTGGTTCGGCGTGCGTGGCATCGGATCGCTCTACTATCTAATGTTTGCCATCCAGCACGGGCTGCCCGAGTCCCTGGCGCTGCAGCTGATCCAGACGACGCTGGTCGTCGTGACGCTGTCGATACTGATGCATGGCATCAGCGTCAAACCCCTGATGGCGGCTGTCTGGCGGCGCACCTGAGGCTGCAACTCGACCATGAACGATCGCCCTGCGCACGCTGCGCCGCACCCGAGCGACACCACCACCGCCGCCGCCGACGGCGCGCCGGAGTCGCTGCGGGCGGAGGTGTCGTCCGCCGCGCCGGACCGCCTGCCCCTGCACATGCCGGTGGACGTGCGCAGCGTTTCGCTGTCGTTGCTGGCGCTGATCGCGACGCTGTTCGCGCTGCATGTCGCCAGCGCGATCTTCATCCCGCTGCTGCTCGGGCTGGTGCTGAGCTATGCGCTCAGCCCCCTGGTCGATGTGCTCGAGCGCTGGCGCCTGCCGCGCGCGCTCGGGGCAGGCCTGCTCATCCTGGGTCTCAGCGCGGTGGTGGGCTGGACGATCGCCACGCTGAGCGACGATGCCACCGTACTCATCGAGTCACTGCCCGCGGCGACGCAGAAGCTGCGCAAGGTCGTGCATGCGCAGCGCGGTCAGACCGAGTCGACGATCGACAAGGTGCAGCGTGCCGCGACGGAGATCGAGCAGGTGGCCAAGGAGGGCACCGGCGCACCACCGACCCTGGTCCGCGGCGTCACCCGCGTCAGCATCGAGCCCGAGCGCTTCGACATCCAGGACCATCTCTGGTCGGGCACGCTGGGCGCAGCGGCTTCGGCCGGCCAGGCGGTGGTGGTGGTGTTCATCGCCTTCTTCCTGCTCGCGTCGGGCAGCCGCTTTCGCCGCAAGATGGTGAAGCTCGCCGGCCCGACCTTTGCGCAGAAGCGCATCACGGTGCAACTGCTCGACGAGATCACGGCGCAGATCCATCGATTCATGCTCGTGCAGGTTGTCGTCAGCGTGCTCGTGGGGCTGGCCACCTGGCTCGCCTTCGTCGCCGTCGGCCTCGAACATGCCGCCGTCTGGGGCGTGATCGCCTTCGTGCTGAACTTCGTGCCCTACCTCGGCACCGTGGTGCTGACCGCGGGCTCGGGACTGATGGCCTTCGTGCAGTTCGGCAGCCTCGACATGGTGGTGCTCGTGGCCGGCATCGGCATGCTGATCCACGCTGTCTCCGGCAATCTGCTCACGCCCTGGCTGACCAGCCGCACCAGCCGCATGAACGCGGTCACGGTGTTCGTTGGCGTGCTCGCCTTCGGCTGGCTGTGGGGCGTGTGGGGGCTGCTGCTGGGGGTGCCGATCCTGACGACGCTGAAGGCCGTCTGCGACCGCGTCGACGAACTGAAACCGATTGGCGAGCTGATGGGCACGTAGCGGGGGCCGGCGCCAGGCGGCACACGGCGCGCCTGCCGGCCCCGCGCAGCCCCGCTACGCATGCGGCCACGCCGCCAGCTTCGGCAAGGTCAGCATGCCGCCCGGCCTGCCCGGGTCCGAGACCTATCCCTGGCGCGGCGACTTCGTGAGCATGCCGATGACCGCGAATGGCCGTGCGACACTGTGGCCATGGGATCGCCAGCGCAACTGCCGTCCGAAGTGGCTGCCGCAGTCGGTGGCGAGACGGCCTGTCGCAACTGTTCATTGCGGGCACTGAAGCTGTCTCACGAGTCGACAGACGAATAATTCGAACTGGTGCAGTCGCTCAAGCGCCGTGAGCGACGTCTGGGCGCCGGCGACTCGTTGATTCACGAAGGCCAGACCGACGCGCCGCTGTACACGCTGCTGCAGGGCAGGGCCTTCCGCTACAAGACGCTCAGCGACGGACGTCGGCAGATCCTCAGCTTTCTGCTGGCCGGCGACTTCATTGGCGTGCAGCAGAAGATGGGCGACGCCGCTGCCCACGGGGTTGACACGCGTCACCGACGCGCTGTTCTGCGTCTTCCAGCGCGATGCGCTCTGGGAGTTGCACCGGCGCAGCCCGATGATGGGCTTCAATGTGACCTGGCTCACCGCGCACGAGGAGTCGATGGTCGACGACACGTTGCTGTCGGTCGGGCGTCGCAGTGCCGAGGAGCGCATCGCCTCGTTGCTGATTCTTCTGTTCAAGCGCGCTGCCGCGCTGCAGGCTGACGCGGGTGCCGCCGGTGTCGCCTTTCCGCTGACGCAGCAGCACATTGCCGATGCCCTGGGCTTGTCGCTGGTGCACACCAACAAGACCTTGCGCAAGCTCGAGCGGCGCGGCCTGCACCAGATCGCCGACGGGCGGCTGCACCTGCGTGACGTGAAGGCGATGGCCCGGTTGGCGGACCTCTACGGCCACGGTCGTCCGCCGGCGCGCCCGTTGGTCTGACCGTCTTCGCCGTGGGGCGCGTGGGGTCGCCGCGCCTGTGTCTTTCGACATATGGGATCCGCTCGACGGTACCTAGAGTGCGTCCCATCGACCCCAGGGTCATCTACGAGACGCTGACCTTGAGCACCAACCGCCAGTCTCCGCCAGGCAACCAGTTACTGGCTTCGCTGCCGCCCGACGTTGCTGATGTCCTGCAGTCCCGGAGCGAGTCCGTGGATCTGGTGGCAGGAGCGAATCTCTACGATTCCGGCATCGTCCAGCGCCACGTGTACTTTCCGGTCACGGCCGTCGTTTCGCTGGTATCTCCACTTCAAGACGGTGCGTGCGCCGAGGTGGCGGTGGTCGGCCGCGAAGGCGTTGTCGGCGTGTGTGCCTTCATGGGTGGCGGCGCGGCACTCAGCAGCGCCGTGGTGCAGCGTGCCGGGTTGGCCTGGCGCATGGATGCGCGCGACATCTCCGAATTGGCGGGTGACTTCGAGCCGGTCATGCAGCAGTTGCTGCGCTATACCCAGGCGCTGTTCACGCACATGGCGCAGACGTCGGCCTGCCACCGGCACCACGCGCTGGCCCCGCAGCTGTGTCGCTGGTTGCTCCAGCACCTGGACCGACAGGTCGGCGATGAGATGCGGGTCACGCAAGAACGCATCGCAGGCATGCTGGGCGTGCGTCGCGAAGGCGTGACCGGAGCTGCGCTGCAGTTGCAGCGGTGGGGCATGATCCGCTACAGCCGTGGACACATCCACGTGCTGGACCGAAAAGGGTTGGAAGAGCGCAGCTGCGAGTGCTATGGCGTCGTCGAACGGGCCTACGAGCAGCTGCGCACTGGCTCGTCGCCGTGGGCACATTCCGGTGATGCTGCGCTGCCGGCGCGGTCGATCACAGGCTCTCGGATGGTCCACTGGAACTCGGCGGCCGCCTCGGCGCAGGCAAGTTCAATGACCCGGTGACGGACCGGGGCAGCAAGGCGTGGTGCGGAACGTCGGTTCCGTCGTGATCGAAATCGGCGCATCGGCGCCGGCAAGTCGCGTGTGCCACCGTACATACGCCGGTCGGTGGCGGTGTGACAGTGGTCCGTCGTTTCATCGTCGGAGGGTTCCTCATGAGCGGTATCCCTGCCTTCGGTTTGCATGCAACACGCGGATTTCTTGGCGTCCTCGGTGCCTGGCTGAAGGGCCAGTCGAGCGAGTCAAGGCATGCGCCTGAAGTCCGTCCGAGTGCAGCCGAAAGGCCAAGAGCGCACTCCTATGGGTCAGTCCGATTGCTGGTTGTCGATGACAACCCGGTGAACCTGATGATGATCTCGGCGCTGCTGGAGTCGCGCGACATCGTGCCGGTGCAGGCAGCAGATGGTGCCGAAGCCGTGACGCTCGCCAGTGCACAGCCATTCGACCTCATCCTGATGGATCTTCAGATGCCGATCCTAGACGGTCTGGGAGCGACATCGGCAATCCGGCGCAATGAGTGCGACGGCTCGCGATCTGCGGTGCCTGTCATCGCGTACTCCAGCATGTCCCCGGGTGCAGGCGTCCTGGCGGCGCATGGCATGAACGGAAGCCTGGCCAAGCCGTGTGGAGATCAGGAGCTGGAGGACTGTCTGGTGCAGTGGTGTCCCACGTATCGCCCGGCGCCGCCCCTGCGCGGTGTTACCCACGGTGCCGGCGGCGGGTGGACTGCGACTCGGAGTCGCGGCGGGCGCGGAGAGCTGGCCCCGCCCGCCGCCGGCGGTCACACGGCGGCACGCTTCTTCGGCAACGTGTTGAAGTAGACCGCGGCGGACGGTGAGCCGGCTCGGGCCGCGCGTGCGCATGGCCGGCACCCCGACCGCGACGCCACTCACCCCCTTCACAGCGCATCACAGGAGCACACCATGCCCGCATTTCACGAAAAGGTCGCCATCGTCACCGGCGGCGGCTCGGGCCTCGGCGAGGCCATCTCGAAGTCCCTTGCCGTCAAGATGTGCAAGGTCGTCGTCTCCGACATCGACCTCGAGTCGGCCGAGCGCGTCGCCAAGGAGATCATCTCCGATGGCGGCACCGCTACCGCCGTTCACCAAGACACGGCAAAGCCCGAAGACAACGAACGTGTCGTCGCCCACGCTGTGTCCACCTACGGCGCCCTGCATTACGCCGTGAACAACGCCGGCATCGGCGGCGCGCAGGCACCGGCAGGCGAGATCGACTTTGAAGACTGGGACCACGTCATCGCCGTCAACCTCAACGGCGTGCTCTACGGCATGCGCTATCAGATCCCCGCGATGCTGAAGACCGGCGCCGCGCAGTGCGCCATCGTCAACATGACCTCCATCCACGGCATGGTCGCCGCGCTCGGCAACGGCGCATACACGGCGGCCAAGCACGGCGTGGTCGGGATCACCAAGAATGCCGCCGCGGAGTACGGGCCGCTGGGGCTGCGGATCAACTGCGTCGGGCCGGGCTACATCGAGACGCCGCTGCTGGAGGGCCTGTCGGCGGAACACAAGGCCACACTTGTCGGCAAGCATCCGCTCGGCCGGCTCGGCCGGCCGGACGAGGTCGCCCCCCTCGTCTGCTTCCTGCTCTCGGATGAGGCGTCCTTCATGACGGGCGGGTACTACCTCGTGGACGGGGGCTACACCACCGTCTGAGGCGCGCTCGCGCCTACCTCCCAGACGCTTGAGATTCGCCGAAGACATCGGCTTCGGTGTCCGGCGCGCACCGGCCCCTGCGCCGGCGCTGCAAGCCGCCACGGCGCAAAATGTCAGGATGAAAATTCCCGCACGCCTGCAAGCGCTTGTCGACGAGGGCCTCATCGACCGCGTGCTGCGGCAGCTCAAGAGCGGCAAGGAGGCCGAGGTCTATGTCGTGGCGTGCGGCGAGCACCTCCGCGCGGCCAAGATCTACAAGGAGTCGAACCAGCGCAGCTTCCGCCAGGCGGTGGACTACACCGAGAACCGCAAGGTCAAGAACTCGCGCCAGGCGCGGGCCATGGCCAAGGGCACGCGCTTCGGCAAGGAGCAGCGCGAAGCGGCCTGGCAGAGCGCCGAGGTCGATGCGCTGTATCGGCTGGCCGCCGCCGGCGTGCGCGTGCCTCAGCCGTACAACTTCCTGGATGGGGTGCTGATCATGGAACTGGTGACCGACGCGCAAGGCCAGGCCGCACCGCGCCTCAACGACCTGTCGTTTACCGCCGACGAGGCCCGCACGCACCATGCCACGCTGGTTCGCGAGGTCGTCCGCATGCTCTGCGCGGGGGTGGTGCATGGCGACCTCTCCGAGTTCAACGTGCTGCTGGCCGCCAGTGGTCCGGTGGTCATCGATCTGCCGCAAGCGGTGGATGCGGCAGGCAACAACCATGCACCGCGCATGCTGATGCGCGACGTCGCCAACCTGCGCGCCTTCTTCGGCCGTTTCGCGCCCGAACTGCTCGGCACGCAGTACGGACCGGAGATCTGGCATCTCTATGCCGGCGGACGGCTGACGCCGGAGTCGCCGCTGAGCGGCCGCTACGAGCGCGAGCCCGGCGCGGTTGACCTTGCCGGCGTGATGCGCGAGATCGACGACGCGCGTGAAGAAGAGCGGGCACGCCGCCTGCGGACGGCCTAGTGTCCTGTCGCAGAAGTACATTGCACGTTTCTTGCATCGACTTCGGTACATTAATGACCGGGGGTGGCGATGCGCCAGATGCGTGCGGATGCAAAGCTGGAACTACAGCAAGAGCAGCGAGCCGAGTTGGAGAAGGTGACGCGCTCAATGCGCACGCCACAAGCCGTCGGCCAGCGCGCGCGCATCGCGCTGATGACGGCGGAGGGGATTTCGCCGAGCGCCATCGGTGAGCAATTCGGCGTGTCGCAACCTACGGTGCGCAAGTGGCGTGCTCGCTAGGTTGAGGACGGTCTGGCGGGGTTGCGCAACGAGCCTCGGCCTGGGCGCCCCCGAACACTGGACGATCAGCGCGTAGCCGATCTGTTGAACAAGGCACTCCAAACGCGTCCAGCCAGGCAAACGCATTGGAGCGTACGCAGCTTTGCTGCGGAGGCCGGCATCAGCAAGGACATGGCGCATCGCCTGTTTCGTGCAGCCAGCATCGCTCCGCATCGTTCGCGCAGCTTCAAGCTGTCCATCGCCCCGGCTTTCGTCGAGAAGGTGCGCGACATCACGGGCCTGCACCTGAACCCGCCCGACAACGTGCTGGTGCTGTGCGTGGATGAGAAGAGCCAGATCCAGGCGCTGGATGCAGGGTACGGCCTTCTCGAGCCCGGAGCACGTGACCTACGCCCGGAAGGGCGACACGCCGCTGACCTCGCGCTGCTGCAGCCGATGCTGGTGGACGGACGCAGCGCCGAAGTGACGGCGTCGCCGCCGGTGCCCTGGTACCTGACGGCGCTTGCAGCCGCCGCACCCCGGCGACCGTGGCGGCCGGCCGATGCAGGGCCCGTGGGCGCTGCCGGACATCGTGACCATCGTCGTGCTGGGTAGCGGCCTGTACCTTTGGATCGTGCGCCGCCGCGCGGCGCGATCCCTGGTCCAGGAGGCCGGCGCCGTGCTGGAGCCGGAGCGCGTGGCGCAATCGTCCGCGGCGCGCGTCGGTTCACTGCCCACGGCCTGATTGGTCGTCGACGCGCGCCGGCGCCGGGGTCCTGCCGGACTGCCGCACATGGGCCGTGGCAGGTCGAGCCGCCACCGCGGGCCGACCGAGTCGTCGGCGACCACGACACCCCTTGTCGCTCGATGTCGATCCGCCGATCCGTCGCTCCTGTCGCTCAGTACGCGACCCGCACACCCACCAGCAGCGCCCGCCCCGGCAGCGGAGACAGCGCCCGCACGGTCCCCGTCGCCGTCGCGCTGTAGGCCAGCCGGTCGCCGACGTTGCGCGCCTTGGCATACAGCAAGGCATCGCTGCCGCCGATGCGCACCGTGTAGCTGGCAGTCAGGTTGACGAGTGTCCAGCCGTCGGTGGGCTCGTCGTAACGCGGCACGCGGGTCTGCCCTGCCGCATGCTGGACCTCCAAGCGCGCCGTCCACGGTCCGGCGCCGAGGTTCAGGCCCACCGTCGCGCGCAGCGGTGGCAGCCGCGGCAGTGGCTCGTTCGTGTCGAGCGCGTTGCCGCGGACCAGATCGAGGCTGGCGTCGAGGTCCACCTTGTTCGGCCCGTCGAGCACACGCCACTGGCCTTCGACTTCCATCCCGCGCAGGCGTGCCCTCACGCCGGTGAACGCGAACACGGGGACGGCCTCGCCCTCGTCGTCGACGAAGTCAGGCTCGCCGGTGGTGGCCAGCAGGATGTAGTTCGAGAAGCGGCTGTCGAACATGCCGACGCGCACGCGGTGCTTGCCACTGCGCCACGCCAGCGCCAGATCGACGTTGCGACCGCGCTCCAGGCGCTGGTCGGGGTCGCCGCGCTCGTAGGTGGCGGTGGCAGCGTGCACGCCGTTGGCGAACAGCTCGTAGCTGGTCGGTGCCCGTTCGGTCGACGACAGGCTCGACGTCAGCTGCCAGCGTGGTCCGAGGTTCACCACTGCGCCGAGCGAGGCGCTGAACGGCGTGAAGCTGCGGGCGTCGGGCGGGCCGAACTGCGACTCGGCCGGGTCGAGGTCGCCCTCCGAGCGGACCTTCACGCGCTCCGCGCGCAGCCCGACGGTCAGATGGCCGCCCGGCCCCCAGGACCACTTCTCCAGCGCGAAGACCGCGCCGTGCCGGGTGCGGGTCGACGGCACGAAGGCCTCCTCTCCGAGGGCCGAGAAGCGGGACGCGTCGAACTGCAGCCCCCAGCTGCCCTCGAGCTGTCCGCCGCTCACGGTGACGGGACGGTGGACGGCTTCCAGGCGACCGTCGCTGCCGTCGGTGCGGAAGGTCGTGCCGACCGAACCGTCACCCTCGATCTCGCGATGCGCGTAGTCGGTTCGGCTCAGCTGCCCCCGCAGCGTATGGACGAAGCCGCCGGCCGGGCGCCACTCGCCGGCGAGGGCCAGCCGGTCGCGCCGCATGCGGATGTGGATGTCCTCCTCGACGACGATGCCGTAGTCGTTGCGGTAGCTGTCGACGCTGGCTCCCAGGTGGCCGCGGTCCCAGAACCACGATCCCCCCAGCGCACCGCCATGGGCGTCGCTGGCAGAATTGACCACGCGGCGGCGACGTTCGCTGTCGCCGTCGTCGAGCGGGACCTCGAAGGCGGGAACACGCAGGTCTTCGCCGCGCCGTCCGAAGGCGTCGGCGTGCCAGGCGATGCCGCCGCCGCCCCCTTCGACCAGTGCCGACAGGGAACGCTCGCCGGCGGCGCCGCCCCCACGGGCCTCGAAGGCACCCGACAGACCCTGGAGGGGCGCATTCGGGATGCGGTTGTCGATCGCGTTGACGACGCCGCCGATGGCGCTGCCGCCGTAGAGCAGGGCGGCCGGCCCGCGCAGCACCTCGATGCGCTCGACCACCAGCGGGTCGATCGGCACCGCGTGGTCGAAGCTCAGGCCCGACGCGTCGAGCACCGCCCCGGCGTTGCTGAGGATCCGGATCCGGTCACCGTCCTGTCCGCGAATGACCGGCCGGTTGGCGTTCGGGCCGAAGTAGGTCGACGTGACGCCGGGCAGGCCGTCCAGCGTCTCGCCCAGGGTGCTTGCCCGGCGCAGCACCAGGCCGGTGCCCGCCAGCACGCTGGCGGGTGTCGCGATCTCGTCGCTGCGCAGCGGGTTGCCGGTGATGACCACCGGCGCGAGGGTGGACTGTGCCCAGGCGGGCAGGGAAGCGGCGATCGAGGCCGCGAGCAGGAAATGTCGCATGCAGAAGTCCTCGGCGACCCCTTGCGGGTCGCGCGCAAGCAATAGGGGATCCTGCGGCGAGGCCGCAGGCTCAGCAGGCTCGGGGGACTTCGTGCGTGGGCGGGCCGCGTGCCTCATAGGGGCAGGGGGCGAGGCCGGGCGGAACCGGCTGCCGGCGCGGCGGGGCCACCGGCCCGGCGCGCCTCTGCGGCGACAGGGGCGCCAGCGCATCGCCGATCGCCTGCCCGCACAGCAGGTGGTCGACCACCTGGCAGACCGCCGTGTCGGCGTCATGGCCCCAGTGATCGCCGTGATCGTCGTGATCGGCCCGAGCGATCTCAACGGCCTGAGCTGGGCTGTGCGCGATCGCGTGGGCGACGCCGAGCCACTGCGCGCACAACAGTGCCAGCACGAGCACGCCGGCGAGGTGGCGTGTGGCGTGCGGTCGGCGGCGTGTGCGCATCGGCGCGGATTGTCGCCGAGCGCGCTGACCGCGAGGGCCGGAACTGCGCTCGGTCAGCCACCATGACCACCGGCCCGGGGCCGCGCACGAATGCCCACGGCGTACCAAGGTTGAAGGAGGCTGATTCTTATGAAATGCGAACGAGTCGCATTACAATGATGTGAAGATAGACACCCGCACGGTCGCCGTCATGGATGTCCGCGGCGGGGCCGGGCCAGCCATCGCCAGCCCGTCACAAGCTGCCCGCGCATGCGTGGGTGCCGTTTCGGGAGAGTTGCATGGCGGTCTGCTCGAAAGAAGGTACCGGTGACACATTGCCGCACAGCGCCGATGCGTTGGTGGCGGCGACGATGACGCTGATGTCGGTCTGGGCCGACCCCGATCCGCCGGACGGGATGGGGGCGGGCGTGCCACGCCAGCAGTTGGCGCACCGCATCGTCGCCAATCTGTGCCAGCTCAGCCGTCATCCCCAGCTTGGAGAGCCGCTGCGCATCGTGATGGCGCGTGCCCATGCGCGTTGGGCCAGGCTCGCCGCGGCAGAGTCCGAGGCGCCACGGCCGCACGCCGCCGCGGCCGGGCAGGCCCTGCACTGACGGCGCGTCGACGATGAGACCTGCCCTCCGACCCGTCGGCCCCCAGGATCGGCTGCTGACGCGCTGGCGTCGCCTGGAGATGCACGTGCGCTGCGGCCTGAGGCCGAACGCGCCCGGCGACATCCGCCTGTACCTGCGGGCGGGACTGCTGCTGGCCCGCCATGGCGCGCACCCGGCGCTGATCGTGCACCGGCGCATGCTCGAGGTGTTGCTGCGCACCGCACGCGACGAGGCGCTTCCATGGTTCTGGCGCAGCGTCTGCCTGGAGCATGTCCCGCTGCCCCTGGCGCACCTGGCCAGCCACCTGCGGCCGACCGATCCGGCGGCGTACCAGGCGCTGGCAGCTGCCGTGCAGAGTGCCTACGAGACTTTTCCGCTGCCGGATGGCGGAGCGGGGGTGTCGCAGTGAACGATGGCCGCCGCCGGCGTCAGGATTGCCCTCCGACGCCCGAATTACCTGGCCTGGACGACCGCGCATGGGAGCGCCTGCGCGACATGCTGGAGGTGGTCGTCTTCCTCGTCGTCGTCGCGCTGATCTGGTTGGCGATCCCGCTGCCGGAGGATCATCGTCGCAACCATGTCGCGGCCACGTTGACGGGCGGAGCCGCGCCCGACCGAACTCCCGAGGTTCTCGATCCAGGCCCCGAGGGAGCAGGGCGCTGAGCGGCTGCGGCGATGCGGGCCCGGCCGGCGACGGCCGCGTGGCCGCGCCTCGTTCATCGTGACTTAAGGCCCGATCGGCGACATTACTCAGGCGACGAGTGCGGATGTCCCGCCACGTCGCGCGGCGCCAGCGCAGCCATGGCAAGCGCCGGCTGCGTGCGCATGAAACGTCTCGTGGGCGCACTCCATGCAGGCGCCGCAGGCGGTGCCGACCTGATCGAAGTGCGGGTCGGCGTTCGCGACGCGCCATCGGATCCCTCCACCCAGGTCGCCGAGAGCCAGAGGCGCCACGGCCTGACGCCGCAGGACCTGGCGTGCTTCATTCGCGCGCGGGTCGGCGCCGGCGAGTCCAATTCCAGCATCGCCAAACGCATGGGCATGAACCTGACATCGGTGGCGCATCACCTTGCGCTGCTCGAGCTGCCGCCCGAACTCGATGGCGCGTTGAGGACGGGCCGCTGCACCTCACCCCGAACGCTGCGCAAGCTGAGCAAGCTGCGTCAGGACCAGCCCGTCAGGTCCAGGCGCTGCTGGCCAGTGGTGCGGAGACCACCCGCTCGTCGATCGCGACGCTGCGCGCCGACCCTTCTTCGGGCGTGCCGGTCGGCGCTGGACGGTCGCCGCCCGACAAGCTGATCGCCCAGGCCCATGCCGCAGGCGATCGGCTGGAGCAGGTGCTTGGCCGCATCCAGCCGTCAGGCGCGGGCACTGCCGCGCCGCCCGAGCTGGCCGGCCTGCACGGACCGGGTCCAAACCATCATGACGCGCTGGGACGCGCCCGCATATATTCGCGATCTGTGCGATCCGGCCTGCAGAATTCCGTTGACCAGCTGCAGGGGCGGATCCAGGTCTGCCAGTTTTCTCAACCGGAATCGGAGGTCCGCCGTGCCGAGTTTCAATGTCAAAGCGTGGAGAGCCGTTCGTCCCGAGTCCGCAAAGGACACCGGTGTCGCCGGCGCGATCGGCGAGGTCGACAAGGCCTTCAAGAAGGCGATCTCCGCCATGTCCCAGGCCGAAAACGATAACGCCAAGGCGGCCTTGAATAGCCTGTCCGAGGCGCTGGACAAGGGCAAGAAGGCGATCGACGACGACAAGAAGGACAAGGACCGCACTCCCGCACTGAAGCTGATCAAGACCTGGAAGGATGAGATCAAGACGCTTCTTTCGGACCTGGCGATGAACGCAGCCTATGCGGTCAAAGTTGCGGCGGTGCAGAAGGCGTACGACGAGCGTTATGGGAACGTGAAAGGGGACGTGATCAAGTACCACGCCGCCTCGCGCGACCATATCCAACGCGGCACCCGACCGAGTGATCAGGATCTTCAGCGCTACTTGGTTTCAGTCCGCGACGGTGGCAGCATCTGCTCGAAACAATCGATTCCGAAGATCCTGCCCGAGGCCAAGATGGTGAAGACCGACGACATCAAGATGCCTGACGACGTCAAGATCACCAAGGCCAAGATCGATCAGCTGATGACCTGGTGCGTGGACTTTGCCAAGGCCGGGAAGAAGGACGCCAAGAATCGGGCCGGCGCCCTTGACGATACGGTCGCCGCGGACAAGGCGGTCAAGGCGGTGATGGACGGCTATAGGACGGTCGAGAAAGAGATGAAGACCCTGATCGCCGAGACCAATCGCCAGGCTTTGCTGGCCAAGGCGGTCGCGGAGCGGATCAAAGGCGAGATCGCGAAGGGTGGCAGCGATGCCCGAATATTCAACCCGCTGGTCAAGGCGGCGAAGCAGATCTCGCAGGATCTGAAAAAGTGCGACGACGACCTGCGCGACCTTGGCGACCGCTGGCGCGCCAAGGGCAGCCCGATCGCCGACCTGGTGGTCGCAGCGCGCAAGATTGACGGGTTCAGCGAGCAGACGCATGGGAAGCTGATGATCGACCGGATGCAGGCCAACCAGATGCTGATCCGCCAGGTCAGCATCCCACACGGCGACGGCGTGCGGCAGATCGAGCGCGCAAAGCGCCTGCTGTCGGATTCGAACAACCACCGCGGTTTTGCCGGCGGGATCTGAGTCGGGCAGCGGTCCGGTGCCGGGTGGCAGAGCAAGCCGATCGCTTCGCCGACTCGTTCAGTTCGGCATCAGTGCGCACGCCGGCGAACGGCGCCGGACGGTCGCGCCGCGCCGCGCGCAAGGCCTGTAGCGGTGACGCAGGCCCATCATGTGACGGGCCTGGAGGATGTCCTTCCGGCTCTGGA
>CAZQPN010000003.1:0-34896 GCA_964595215.1 uncultured Rubrivivax sp.
TGCTCTGGTTCTGTCGGGCGAAGGACCCTGAGGCACGAATTCAGGCGGTCCGAACTCGTCGTCACTCGAGGCCATCGACAGGGTCGGCCCGCGGTGTGACCATTGCCGCCCGGATGCACTGCGAAGCCGCCGCTCGTCACTGTGCGAACCAGCGCCTCTTTCTCTGCGTCTCGATGTCGAAGTAGACGAGCGCCAGCGTGACCTCCTGGACGCCGCGCTGGCGGCAGAAGAGGGCGCCGTAGCTCTCGAGCTGCGCCCAGTGCAGGCGGCGCCGGTTCGCCGGGAGGGTGTCGGGATGGTCGCGGAGGGTCTCGACCTCCTCCAGACAGCGGCGCTGCGGGTCGCAGCCGTCGGCGCGGCCGCGCACGCGCAGCGGGCCGACGGCGGCCTCCAGCGCGGCTTCGCGCTCGTCGTCCTGGCCGCGCCGGGCGGCCACCGCGGTCTGGCCCTTGATCCCTTTCAGCGCAGTGGCCGAGGGGGTGAACCGGCGACCCAGGTCGCCTGTCCTGGCGGTGAGCTCGCACAGGCTGCGCACTTGGACGGTGCAGTCCAAGCGGGCGCGGTGGCGTCTTGCACGGCTTCCTGCGCCGTCTCGGCTGCCGCGTGGGCCTTGGCCGGCGCGGCCATCACCGAAGTCGCGATGCGCGGCGAGATCATCGACCACGAGGACGGGCGCCCCACCGGGTGGTACCAATGCCGCCGGTCGGTGCCGATCCGACCTCATGCTGCGCCGCAAGTTGACGTGATCCCGGTCAACCTCGTCCAATAGCCGTATATCGAACCCCGGGAGCACTCATGATGCGAGCCACCGACAGCAGCCAATACCTTGGAAGCTACGGTCGGCGCCGCCTGCTGCGCGCCGGCACGGGATCGATTGCGGTCGCGGCCGCCGGCGGGCTGTTCGGTCATCGGATCGCCGCGGCTGAGCCGCTCGGCTCCAAGGTGCCCGAGGTGGACAAGCTCGCCGTGCGCGTCGTCACCGACTCCTACCACCACGCGTTCGAGCGGAGCACGAGGATCGGTCCGCTCGAAGTCGTGCGCTTCGGCTTTGCCGTCTCACCCACGGAACCCCCGAAGCGGGCCCTCCAAAACGAATGGGGCCTCGCGTGGCACATCGAGTCGCAGCGCGGGGCGGAGACCAAGCAGGTTCTGTTCGACTTCGGCTACACGCCGGAGACCCTTCTCAACAACCTGGAGCTGCTCGGCGTCGACCCCTCGAGGCTGGACGCGATCGCGCTGAGCCACGGTCACTACGATCACTTTGGGGGCATGGTGGGCTTCCTGGAAGCGACCAAGGGCAAGCTGAAGAAGGACCTGCCGTTCTACCTTGGCGGCGAAGAGTGCTTCTGCACGCGCGAGCTCAACGTCCCCGGTAATCCCGGCAAGTTCGGGGCGCTCGACCGCGAGGCCATCAAGCAGGCCGGCCTCGTCGTCACCTTTGCCGAGAAACCCTCCCTGCTGGCGTCGCATGGCTTCACGACCGGATTCATTCCGGCCGAGAACTTCGAGAAGGTCTTGTCGCCTACCAAGATGTCTGTCGGCCTGCAAGCCGGTCTGGGCTGCGAGCCGGAGAAGATCAATCCCGCGAAGAGGACCCTGGTCAGCGTACCTGACGACTTTGAGCACGAACAGTCGACGGTCTATAACGTCAAGGGCCGAGGCTTGGTCATCATGACGTCCTGCGGTCATCGCGGCGTCGTCAATTCAGTGCGCACGGCGGTCAAGGTCTCCGGCATTGACAAAGTCCATGCGGTCCTGGGCGGCTTCCATCTGGCGCCGCATCCGGCCGAGTACCTGCAACAGACCATCGACGGGCTCAAGGCGTTCAACCCCGATTTCGTCATCCCCATGCACTGCAGCGGCGAGGCCTTCCTCAGCCTAGCCCAGGCGCAGTTCGGATCCAAGTTCGTGCGGTCGTCGACGGGTACGCGGTTCGTCTTCTCGGCCTGAGGTGGTGGATCCCTGCGTGCCCGTTGGAGGCGCCGCGGGCGCGGAATCGCGGCATGACCCTGGATCGGGCAGGTCAGGCAGGGCGCGGGCTCCGCGGTGACGGAGTCTGCCACCGGCCTCGTGCGCCGCTGGGCCGTATGCCGATCATCGTCCGCGGCCTTCGTTGCGACGTGGACAGTGGCGTGGCTGCAGGTTTCGTTGCACGATCGCTGTCCGGAGCGGGTCCGCGACGTGAAGCCGTGCGCATCGACGCGTCACGTCAGCCTGTCGAGAACCCATGCTTGGAGGCAAGGCTCTGGCTGGCGTCCTGCCATCGCGCACCTTCAGCACTTCCCTATTGAGCCGTCATCGGCTGCGGCCTTCGCAGGTACCTGCCACTGACCGGCCAGCCCTGTGCCTTCGGGGCAACGGCGGTCGCCTCGCAGGCGAGTTCCATCTCTCGGGGCACCTCTGGCGCGAGGCAGGCCCGGCGCCCCGGCTCACCGTGACCGCCGCGCGCGCCGCACGATCTGCGCGACAAACAATGCCGCCAGTACCAGGAACCCCAGCGAGATCGGACTGGTCACGAACACCATGGCACTTCCACGGGACAGCAGCAGGGCCTGGCGCAGCGATTGCTCCAACTGGGGGGACAGCACGAAGGCGATGATGAACGGCGGCAGCGGGATCTCCAGCTTCAGAAGCACATAGCCGATGACCCCGAAGGCCAGCATCATCCAGACGTCCGACAGTGCATAGCTGGTGCTGTAGGCGCCGATCACGCACAGCAGCATGACGATGGGCATCACGATCGATTGGGGCATCGAAGCGAGCTGCCGACAACCTGCGATGGCGGCCTTGCCGACGAAGTACATCATCGCCACCGACACGAGCAGCATGCCGAAGATGCCGAACACGAACACGCGGTTCTGCTCGAAGATCAGAGGACCGACGTGGATGCCGTGCAGGGTCATCGCCCCCATCAGGATGGCCGTCACCACGTCACCAGGAACACCCAGCGTCAGCATGGGGACAAGCGCTCCGCCCACCACGGCGTTGTTGCCCGATTCAGCGGCCGCCAGGCCCTCCACAGAACCCTTGCCGTAGTCCTGCGGCGCGCGTGAGCGGCTCCGTGCCAGACCATAGGCCAGGTAGGCTCCCGTGGTCGATCCCGTTCCAGGCAGCGCACCGATGCCGGTGCCGATCAGGCTGCTTTGCGCCATCACCGGCAGGCAATGGCGGAACTCCTGCCACGTCATGCGGGCATCGTCGGCCGTGGACGCAGGAGGCAGCAGCGTCCCGCTCGACCCACCCGCCACCTGCTCCGCCTGGCGCAGGACCTCGGTCACGGCAAAGAGCCCGATGACCATTGGAATGATGGGCAGGCCGTCGTCCAGGAAGATCTGGTCGAAGGTGAACCTCGGCATGCCCACCAGCGGGTCGATGCCCACCGTGCTGGCCGCGATGCCCAGCACGGCCGCGATCAGGCCCTTGAGCAGCGACTGACCTGACAGGCCGGCGATGATCGTCATCGCGAACACCAGCAGGGCGAACAGCTCCGTGGGCCCGAACTTGAGCGCCACGGCGGCCATCGGCTGGGCGATCACGCACAGGATCATGATGCCGACGAAGTCGCCGACCACGGATGCCGCCAGGGCCACGTTCAGCGCCTTGCCTGACTTGCCCTGTCTGGCCAGCGGATAGCCATCCAGCACGGTTGCTGCCGCGGCCGGTGTGCCGGGCGTGTTGATGAGGATCGCGGAGATCGATCCGCCGTAGGTGCCGCCCTTGTAGATGCCCAGCATCAGCGCGATGGCCACCGCCGGGCCCATCTCGTAGGTCAGAGGGATGGCCAGCGCGATCGCGATCGCGGGCCCCAGGCCGGGGATGACGCCGATGACCACTCCGATGGTGACACCGGCCAGGGCGGCGATGAACACGCCCAGGTGGAACACCTGCGCAATGCCGCCGCCGATGTCCGTCAACCAGGACAGCATGCTCGTGTTTCCCTTGGGGTGGATTGCCTCATGGCCCTGGCGGGTGACGGCCGCCGGGGCCGCTGCGCGCCGGGGTGGGAACGAACTAGAACAGCCACGCCTGAGGCAGCGGGATCTTCATCACGAGATGGAAGACGCCATAGAGAACGGCCGGCGTGATCGCGGTGACCAGGGCCAGCTTGAGCCGCCCGCGCGCGCCGCTGAACACCATCGCGGCCAGCAGCGCACAGGCCGTCGAGACGACGTAGCCGACCGTCGCGATGCCCAGCGCATAGCCCGCGATGAGCCCGACGTAGACCAGCACGCGGCCCAGGCCCGCGAGCACGGCGGGCGCGGAGCCGTCGCGCGGCGCCACGCGGGCACGCGCCCAGGACGTCAGCGCCAACGCGACGCCCAGCAGGATCATCAAGGCGCCGGCCAGATAGGGCAGAGTGCGCCCGGACACACCCGCCTCGCCATCTACGTCGGGGCTGACCTGCAAGGGCGTCGCGTAGAGGTAGGCCAGGCCGCATGCCACGGTGACGAGACCGATCCAGACGTCGCGGGTGCATGCCTGCCGACTCATGGACAGCGCCTCGTCACTCAGTGCTGGTGGACAGCAGCTTGTCGTCGATCAGGCCCTTGACGGCCATGGCCTCGGCCTTGATCCGGGCGTTGGTCTCCGCGCGCCCGTAATACGCAGGCGTCCACTTCAGCGAGTTGAGCACCTCGATGTACTTCGGATCCTTGACGGCCTTGGCGAACGCATCCTCCAGCTTGCGGGCGATGGGCTCGGGCGTGTCGGTCGGCACCGCGACGACCACGCTGACGCCGGTGGCCAGGTCGGCGTAGCCCAGGTCGCTCAGCGTCTTGACACCCGGGTAGTGCGGGCTGGCCTCGCCGGTGAGCACGATGGGGAGCAAGGCGTCGTTGGCGTTGTTGGTGATCAGGGCATCGGCATGGCCGCCGAGCACCGCGGTCACGGTCGGGGGGCCGCCGTTGAAGGGGATGCTCTTGAAGTCGACACCGAAGCGCTTCTTGATCCGCAGCATCGTGACTTCGTGCAGGCCGGCCTTGCCGATCTGCGCCATGTTGAGTACGCCGGGGTTCTTGCGGGCGAATTCGATCATCTCGTCGAAGGTGGTGAATTTCGGCGAGGCTCGGTTGGTCCCGATGTACATCGGCGTCGTGTTGATGGTGGCCAGGTACTTCGGCGTATCCCACTGGAAACGCAGTTGCCGAACCAGCGACGGGATGGTGATGGAGGACTGCGCCGCCACCAGGACGGTGTAACCGTCGGGCGCGCTGGACAGCACGCGCTGCGTGCCGGTCACGCCGCCGGCTCCGGGCACTGGCATCACGACGATGTCGACACCGAGTTCCTTCTTCAGCGCGTCGCTCATGGCGCGCAACGCCACGTCCTGATTGCCGCCCGCCGGGTAGGGCACCACCACGGTGATGGGGCGAGTGGGGTAGTTGTCGTTCGCGGTGGCTGCAAGCGGCGCGCACAGCGCGATGCTCATCAGGGCGGCAAGCAAGGCTTTCATGGGGTCTCCTCGAAACGTCGGCGGATGGGCCTGCGCCTGTGAAGCGCGGCCCGTGTCCGGAATTCTTGTTCCGACTGCGATATCAATGCAAGCGGTTGCGTTCGGGGTTTGCACTCAGCAGGAATCGAAAATTTCGTCTTAGACTTTGACGGCTTCAACCTGAGCTCGCTCAGTTGCAAGTTCAAATGCAAGCGTTTGCAGATATCGAATCAACGCTGCAAAATCCCCCCGTCCACCCACTCTGGAGTGCGTCCGTGACCGCATCCGCAACGACACGCAAGACACGGCTATCCGCCGAGGAGGTCGCTCGTTACCACGAGGACGGGCTCGTTGTGCCCGACTACCGCTTGCCCGACACGCTGCTCGCCACGCTGCAGGCCGAAGTCGACCGCCTCATCGCGCGCAATCCCGGAGTGCGGCCGGAGCATCTGTCCGGGGCGCACAATCCCTGGGGTCAGTCCGCACGGTTGGTGGGCAGCGAGGTGTTCCTCGACCTGTGCCGCTTTCCGGAGATCCTGGACATGGTGGAACAGGTGATCGGGCCGGACATCGTGCTGTGGGGCAGCCAGCTCTTTTGCAAGCCCGCCGGTCACGGGCTGGCTGTCCCCTGGCACCAGGACGGTCAATACTGGCCACTGGACCCGCTTGCCACCGTCACCGTCCGCGTGGCGATCGAGGACTCCACTCCTGAGAACGGCTGCATGCGCTACGTCCCCGGGTCACACAAGCGCCGAGTCCTGGAGCGACACGAGATCACCACCGCGGCCAACATGGCACTGAAGCAGCAGTTGCCCGAGGTCGACGAGGGCCAGGGGCGTGACGTGGTCCTGCACGCCGGCCAGATCTCCATCCACGACGTCTACATGGTCCATGGTTCGGCCGAGAACCGCTCGGACAAGCGCCGCTCGGACTACGCCATCCGCTACATGCCGGCCACGACCCGCTACGTGCGTGACCCGGCATTCCCGGCCAACCAGATGGCGTCGGCGGACATGAACTACATCCATCGTCCCCTGTGGCTGCTGCGCGGTCAGGACCGCGCTGGCAACGACTACACGATTGGCCATGGCCCGCGCCCCGAGGGCTCGGCGGCCAAGGGCTGATGCCTGCCGGGGCGGCAAGCAATTCGATGCAGCGGCTGAAGGTCCTGCAGTCGATGTGGGCGATGGAGCGCCGGCGGCCGGATGGCCAGGAGTGGTCCCTGACGGAGAAGCTGGACATGATCATCCGCGCCGGCTTCGACGGTGCCGGCGTTCGTTTCTCGGACCGCGCTTACGTGGCGCAGGTGACGTCCCGGCTCGAGGCCAGCGGCCTGATCTGGCAGGCCCAGTGCTACCCACGAACGGTGGACGACCTGAAGCCGGTGCTGGAACTGGTGGCCGAGTTCGGTGCGGACCATGTGAATCTGCAGGCGGACGTGCGCCCCCACACGGTGCGCGAGTGTGTGCCTCTCATCGAGGGCTGGCGCCGCCTGGCCGACGACGCGGGCGTGGCGTTGAACTTCGAGACGCACCGCGACCGCATGACGACGGACCTGCACTTCACGCTGAAGCTGCTGGACCGGTTTCCGGACCTGCGCCTCACCGGCGATCTGTCCCATTACCTGGTCGGGCGCGAGTTCGCCTGGCCGGTGAGCGAGGACAACCATGCCCTGATGCGCCGCGTGATGGACCATTGCTGGGCCTACCACGGGCGTGTGGCCAGCCGCGAGCAGATCCAGATCCCGCTGCGCTTCGCGCACCTGCAGCACTGGGTCGAGCTGTTCATGGGCTGGTGGGCCTACGGCTTGCGGCAGTGGCGGCAGCGGGCGCCGCACGACGGCGTGCTGACCTTCCTGTGCGAGCTCGGGCCGCCCGAGTACGCGATCACCGGCCATGATGGCTACGAGCTGTCGGACCGCTGGCTTGAGGCCCAGTGGCTGATGGGCCAGGTCCGAACGCTGTGGCAGTGCATTGCCGCGGACGACGCGGACCCACCGACATGCCTCGCCGAGCTGCCCCTCGGTCACCCCTCCCACTGAACGAAGAAGGACGAACCCATGTTCGATCTGGTCATACGCGGCGCCACCATCGTGGATGGCACGGGCGCGCCTGCCTTCACCGGCGACGTCGCCGTCAAGGACGGTGTCATCGCGGAGGTCGGCCCCCGGCCGGGGCGCGGCCGACGCGAGATCCGGGCCGACGGGGCCTTGCTGACGCCGGGATGGGTCGACGTGCACACGCACTACGACGGCCAGGTGACCTGGGACCCCTATCTGAGCCCTTCGACGCACCACGGCGTGACGACCGCCGTCATGGGCAACTGCGGGGTGGGCTTCGCGCCGGTCAAGCCGGACCGCCGCGACTGGCTCATCAGCGTGATGGAGGGCGTGGAGGACATCCCTGGCACGGTCCTGTCAGAGGGGATCGAGTGGGAGTGGGAGAGCTTTCCCCAGTACCTGGACGCGCTGGACCGAAAACCACTGGCGCTCGACGTCGGCGCGCAGATCCCGCACTCGGCGCTGCGCACCTACGTCATGGGCGAGCGTGGGCTGACGCACGATGAAGCCACTCCCGAAGACATCCGCCGCATGATCGAGCTGGTGCGCGAAAGTCTGCACGCCGGCGCGATGGGTTTCTCGACCAGCCGCACCCTCATCCACAAGTACGAGGGACGGAAGTACCCTCCCGGCACATTCGCGTCACCCGACGAGATCCTGGGCATCGCCGGCGCGCTCGGGGACGTCGGGCACGGCGTATTCCAGATGACCTCGAACCACTACCAGATGGAAGGCGAGCTGCCCTGGCTGACCGAAGTGGCGCGGCGCAACGGATTGCCGGTGGCCTTCGCGCTGGTGCAGACGGACCAGACTCCCGACACCTGGAAGCGGCTGCTGGCCGCGCTGGACGAGACACACCGCCAAGGCATTCCGCTGTTCGGCGCCATCAGCGGGCGCCCGGCCAGCATCCTGATGACGTGGAAGGGGTCCATCCACCCGTTCGTCGCGCACCCCTTGTGGTCCGAGCTGGCTGCGCTTCCCTGGCCCGAGCGCCTGGCGCGGCTGCGCGACCCTCAGGTGCGTGCCCAGCTGACGGACCCGGTCGCTCTGGAGGCCGCGGGCCAGAACGACTCCCGTACACACTACCTGACGCAGAGCTTCCACAAGATGTTTGCACTGGGCGCCGAGCCGGACTACGAGCCGCCGCCTCACGACAGCGTGGCGGCCATCGCGCAACGACTCGGGCTGCATCCGCTGCAGGTCGCCTACGACATGCTGATGGAGCAGGAGGGCGAGGCCATCGTGTACTTCCCGAGCTTCAACTACGCCTACGGCAACCTAGATCAGCTGTACGCACAACTGCAGCATCCGCGCACGATGATGAGCCTGGCGGATGGCGGCGCGCACTGCGGCTACATTGCCGATGCCAGCATGCCCACCTTCATGCTCACCCACTGGGTGCGCGGTCGAACGCGCGGGCCGACCATCCCGCTGGAGATGGCCGTCAAGCGCCAGACCGCCGACACCAGTGCCGTCTACGGCCTGGCCGATCGTGGCCGCATCCTCCCCGGCCTGAAGGCCGACCTGAACCTGATTGACCTGGAACGGCTTCGGCTGCTCCCGCCGAAGGTGGCTTTCGACCTGCCCGCCGGTGGCAGGCGCCTGATTCAGCAGGCCGAGGGCTACATTGCCACGCTGGTGTCCGGCGAGTCGACCTTCGAGATGGGGCAAGCCACGGGCGCCTTGCCCGGCAAGCTGCTGCGCGGTCCTCGCGCCTGCCAGGCCTAGCGCAGATCGACCTGACCATGCATGGCCCTGCACCTGGCGCATGGCCGGGCGCGGCGATGGTGGTCGGGGCGGCCGGTTCCGGCGTCAGCGGCGACGCCCTCGGGCGTCGACCGGTGCCGGGCCCGTGCTGTGCCGCTGCGCCAGCCGCACCGGCAGCCGCGAATGTGCCTGCGCCGGCTCTCCGCGCAGCCTGGCCAGCAGGTAGCGACCCGCCTCGGCGCCTATGTCGGCGATGGGCACGTGCACCGTGGTCAGCGGTGGATGCAGGTAGCCGGCGAACTCGTTGTCGTTGAAGCTGGCCACCGAGACCCTCCCCGGAACAGCAATCCCGGCGGCATCCAGCGCGGCCAGCACACCGGCAGCGAGGTAGTCGTTGCCGCAGATGACGGCGCTGAACGGCACACTGCGCGCCAGCAGGGCCTGCATCGCGTCGAAGCCCTGACGGAAACCGTACTCGGTGTCGATCGTCGCGGAAGGCGCGAGCGTCAGCCCGCGGGTGGCGATGGCGGCCAGGAGGCCCTGGAAGCGGCGCCGCGCACGCTCGTTGTCGTCCCGGCGCCCGCCGATGAAGGCAATCCGACGGTGCCCAAGATCGGCCAGGTGGTCGACGACCAGTGCCGCCGCGGCCCCCTCGTCGAAACCGACGCAGGCACCGCCGGGGCCCTGGTCGGTCCGCAGTTCGGCGCGCTCGTCGCCCCACATCAGCACGAAGGGCACGCGGTACGCCGACAGCAGCGAGAAGGTCTGCGGCGCGTGTTCGGAGCCCAGCAGGGCCACAGCGTCGACGCCGCGCTCGAGCAGCGTGCGCAGCAGGCTGCTGTCCCTCGCCCGAGCGTGCTCGGGGGCCGACAGCAGCAGCGTGTAGCCGCCGGCGGCCAGCGTGGACTCCAGGGCCTGGATCATGGTCGGGAAGGAGGACGTGCCGTAGCGTGGCACCAGTGCGCCCACGGTGCCGGTGCGCCGCACCGCCAGTGCCCTGGCCGACCCGTTCGTGACGTACCCCAGCCGCTCGACGGCGGCCCTGACGCGGGCGCGTGTCGGTTCGCTGATCATCTCCGGACGTGACAGCACACGCGACACGGTCCCGGCGGAGACCCCGGCCAGGCGGGCGACGTCCACGAGCGAACTGCGGGCGGCACCCATTGGCGACGGCTCCGCTGCCGGCTTCGAAGCGGCAACGGGCGTCGGCGTGGTACCTCGGCGGGGGGCGGCAGGCATCGGGCAGCGATCCATTCGGGCAGGCGTTTGCATGATAGGTTCGATGCCCGGCCGGCGTGAAGCCGGGCGCAGGAGGCTGGCAGGCATGGTGCAGATGCAGGGCAAAGGGGCAAGCCGGCGGAACGGCGCACGGACCGATGGACAAGCCGGCGAATCGGTCGACGTGTCGTGCGCAGTCCCCGCCGGCGGGCGACACGGCGAGCGTGCCGGCGGCGCCGAGGACTTCTTCGGCGTCAGCGTGCCATTCCTGACCTTGCTCGGCGTGTGCGGCGAGCACGCCGGCGGCGGACACAGCCGCCTGTCACTGGACGTCAGGCCTGCGCTGACCAACCACTTCGAGGGCGTTCACGGCGGTGTGCTGGCCACCCTGCTGGACGTGGCCATGGCCTCGGCCGCGCGCACCATGCAGCCGGATGCAGCGCCCGTGGTGACGGTGGACATGAGCCTGCAGTTCCTGCGCACACCCGCGCCTGGCCGCATCGTGGCCGAAGGGCGTGTGCGTCAGGACGGGCGTTCGATGGTGTTCTGCGACGCCGAAGTGCGTGACGCGCAGGGCACGCTGGTGGCCACCGGCATCGGCACCTTCAAGCGGCGACGCGATCCGCGGCCGGACCCGTCCACGGCCTGAGGTATCACCGCTTGACATCGTCCGTCAGTACGCATAGCCTATCGTGCAAGCGCTTGCATTCAGGGCATTGTCGCTCCGATCGATGACGGCAAAAGCCTGCGGCCCTCGGACCGAGGCACAGGAGACCCGATTGGCCACCACCAAGCACGCAGTCGTTCGAACCCTGATCGAGTGTGGCGCCCGGCATGCCTTCACGCTGCCGGGCCTGGGCATCACCTGGATGCTCGACGAGTTCGACGAGGTGCGCGACCGGCTGCGCGTGGTGCTGACCCGCAGCGAGCAGATCGCCTCGGTGATGGCGCAGACCTACGGCAAGTTGACCGGGTGGCCCGGGGTCTTCATGGGTCAGGGGCCGTTTGCCAGCAGCACCGGCGCGTTCGGCATCCTGGAGGCGCAGTTCTCCGGCTCGCCGATGGTGGTGCTGACCGACACGTCGTGCTACGACGGCTTCGGCATGTACGGCGTCTATCAGACCATGACCGGCGACTATGGCGCGGCCGACGTGCGCACCGTGCTGGGCACGATGACCAAGTACTGTGGCTATGCGACCGAGCCGCACGAGGCCGTGTACGGCCTGCAGCTGGCCTTCAAGCATGCGCAGCTGCCGCGCATGGGCCCGGCTGCGCTGGTGATGAAGACGCCCATCATCCGGCGCGAGATGCCCGACGACCCGCGCGTGCGCCTGTATCCATCGGACGGGTACCTGTGCCACACGCCCGCGCGCCCGGACGCCGACGGCGTTGCCCGGCTCGCGGCCTTGATCGCCGAGGCGCGTTGTCCGGTGCTGGTCGTCGGCCAGGGTGTGCAGAACGACGCCACCCGGGCGCTGTTGGCCGCCGTGGCCGGTCGCGCGGGGCTGGCCGTGGCCACCAGCTACAACGGCAAGGGCGCGGTGGACGAGACCTCGCCGGTGGCCGTGGGGATGCTGGGCACCTGGGGTTGCCGCAGCGCCAACCGCATGCTTGGCCAGGCCGATGTGGTGGTTGCGCTCGGTGCCAGTCTCGGGCCGGACTACCTGCGCTTCCGCGACGAGGGGCTGATCGACCCGGCGCGCCAGCGCATCGCGCACGTGGATGTCGACCCACGCCACGCGGGCTGGGTGTACCCGGTGACACTGGCGCTCACGGGTGACGCCGGCGACGTGCTGCAGGCGCTGGCCGGGCATCCGCTGGGCGAGGCGCAACGCAGTGCCAGGCTGGCCGCCATCGAGGCCAACAACCGCACCCACGGCTTCGGTGTCGCGCCGCCGGTGGTGGCCGCCGACGGCACCCTGCACTACGCCGACCTGGTGCGCGTGCTGGACCGCGTGCTGACGCCCTCCGACATGCTGGTGCTAGACGCCGGCAACAACCGCATATGGATCACCAGCACGCTGCGCGTGCGCACGCCCGGCCAGCTGGTCGTGCCGGGTGGCATTGGCGGCATGGGCTGGGCCCTTCCGGCGGCGGCCGCAACCCGGCTCGTGCACCCGGACCGACATGTCTTCTGCCTGATCGGCGACGGCGGTGCGGCGATGACGCTGAGCACGCTGGCCACCTGCGTCCAGGAGGGTCTGCCGATCACCGTGATCGTGGCCAACAACCAAGGACTGGGAATGGTGCGCGACAACATGAAGGGCCGGCGTATCGCGGTCGACTTCTCGCCGATGGACTTCGCTGCCATCGCACGTGGCATGGGCTGCGACGGCGTGCGCGTGGACCGCGCCGATGCGCTGGGTGACGCGATCGCCGTCTCGCGTGAGTCGGCCCGGGCGGGCCGCACGACGGTCATCGACGTCGCCATCGATCCCGCCGCCAGCCACGTGCCGGTGTCGGACTACTGAACCGCGGTGGGGAGCGGCATGTCGCGCAACGTGGCCATCGTCACCGGCGGGTCCAGCAACATCGGCTGGGCCTGCGTGGGCCGGCTGGCGCCATCGCACCATGTGCTCATCGGAGACGTACGCCCGCCCACCGTGCCACTGCCCGAGGGCGTCGAGTTCGTGGCCACCGACATCACCGACCCCGAGGCCTGCCGGGCGCTGATGGTGCGGGCCGAGCGCCTGGGCCCACTGGCTGCGCTGGTGCACTCGGCGGCGATCACCGCGCCGGCGCAGCCCATCGAGCAGATCGACCTGGCCGAATGGCGGCGGCTGATCGACGTCAACCTGACCGGTCCCTTCGTCGTCGCGCAGGCGGCCGTGCCGGCGCTGCGTCGAGCCCAGGGGGCGTTGGTGATGATCTCCTCGCGCGCCGCACGCACGGGCTACGCAGCACTCAGCGCCTCACCGCAGGGCACCAAGCCGCACTACTGCGCCGCCAAGGCCGGGGTGTTGTCCCTGGTGCGGTCGCTGGCCGTCGAGCTGGCGCCTGACAGTGTGCGGGTCAACGCGGTGGTCCCGGGCTCCATCGAGGGGGCCATGATCCCGCGCGAGCGCTGGCCCGAGCTCGCTGCACGCATCCCGCTGGGCCGGCTCGGGCTGCCGGAGGAGGTCGCCGACGTGGTGGCCTTCCTCTGTTCGCCCCAGGCGCGCTACGTCACGGGGCATGCCCTGGACGTCAACGGCGGCACCTGGATGAACTGAAGGCATGGCCAGCGGCCCGCAAGTCCACCCCAGGTCCCACGCACGCTTTGCGACCACACCCTCCGCGGCACGCCCACGCTTCGATGACCACTGAACACCCGATCGATCACGGCGGCGCCGGCACGATCCGCGAGCCCGACCCGTCGCATGGTTGCCGACGCTTCGAGAACCGCGTGGCGCTGCTCACGGCGGCGGCCCGCGGCATCGGCTTCGCTTCGGCGGTACGGCTGGCGGCCGAAGGTGCCCGGGTCTGCATCACCGACCGCGACGCCGACGCGCTGCGACAGGCGACCGCGCTGGCGCGCACCGTGGGGCTCGAGCTGCAGACGCTGCAGCTGGACTCGGCCGACGCCGGGGCCGTCACCGACGGGATCGGCCGCTGGTTGGGCGAGGCCGGGCGTGTCGACGTCCTGGTCAACAACGCCGGCGGCTCGCTGCACACACCCTACGCTTTCATGGACGAGTCCGAGGACGACTGGCAGCGCGTGCTCGACCTGAACGTGAAGGGGGCGGTCTGGGCCAGCCGGGCCGTGCTGCCGTCGATGCAGCGGCAGCGCCGTGGCCGCATCGTGAACTTCGGCTCCAAGGCCGGGCGCTTCGGCAGCCTGATCGCCGGTGCCAATTACGCCGCGGCCAAGGGCGCCATCGCCGCGCTCACGCGGCAGATGGCGATGGAGTTCGGTCCGCAGGGCATCACGGTCAACTGCATCTGCCCGGGCGTGGTGATGACCGAGCGGACGCGCCGCTTGTGGGCCGAACGTCGCACCGCGGCCGAGCGCGCGCGCGTTCTCGAAGGCATTCCGCTGCGCCGGCACTGCGAGGTGGAGGACGTGGCGGCCAGCGTGGCCTTCCTGGCCTCGGACGACGCCGCCTTCATCACCGGCGCGACGCTGGACCTCAACGGGGGGCAGGCCATGGCCTGAACCCAACCGTCGGAGACGGCCAAGGCGGGTGGCGGCACTGTCCATCACCCCACACACGAGCACATCGAGGCGCAGTCAGCGCCCGCAGGAGACAGGTATGCAGGCAGCAGACAGCGCAACGGCAGGCCAGGCGGCCGGGTCGGAGAGGGTGGCCACAGGGCCATCTCCCACTGGCGCCGGGCCAGGGCCACGCGGGGACTCCGGGCGGCCCCGGGCCCGCCTGAGCGAGGCGGAGATCGTGCGCTTTCGCGACGAGGGACTGGTGATCCCGGACTACCGTGTCCCGCCCGCCCAACTGGCCATGCTGCGCGAGGAGGTGGATGCCCTGATCGCGCGCAACCCCGATGTCCGGCCTGAGCAGCTCTCCGGTGCGCACAACCCCTGGGGGCAGTCGGCGCGCGTCATCGGCAGCGAGCGGCTGCTCGCCTTCTGCATGCTGCCGGAGATCCTGGACATGGTCGAGCAGCTGATCGGTCCGGACATCATCCTCTGGGGCAGCCAGCTGTTCTGCAAGCCGGGGGGCGACGGCCTGCCCGTGCCCTGGCACCAGGACGGCCAGTATTGGCCGCTGGACCCCTTGGCCACCGTGACCGTGCGCGTGGCCATCGACGACTCGCTGCCCGACAACGGGTGTATGCGCTACATCCCCGGCTCACACAAGGACCGGCGCCTGGTGCGACACGAGTTCGTCACCGAACGCGACGTGGCGTTGCGCCAGGCCCTGCCCGAGATCGACGAGCGACAGGCCCGGGACGACGCCCTGCAGGCCGGCCAGATCTCGATCCATGACGTCTACCTGGTGCACGGGTCGGCGGCCAACCGCTCGGCGCGGCGGCGCGCCGACTATGCGATCCGCTACATGCCCGCGACCAGCCGCTACGTCCGCGATCCGGCCTTCCCGGCCAACGCCTACGCGGCTCGCGAGTCACCGCTGATGAACTACATCGATCGCCCGCTGTGGCTCGTGCGCGGCACCGACCGCGCCGGCAACGACTTCTCCATCGGTCACGGCCCGCGGGCTGCCGACCGCGCTCGTCCCGCCCCCTGAACCCTTGCTGGAGGATCCCGACATGCATCGCTTCTCGACCCTGCTGGCCGGCGCCCTGACCGCGCTCGCCATGCTCCCCGCTACCGTGGCCGCCTTTCCCGACCGCCCGCTGAACATCGTGGTGCCATTCGGCGCGGGTGGCTCCACCGACCAGATGACGCGTGGCCTGGCGGCAGAGATGTCCCAGGCGCTGGGCCAATCCATCGTCGTCATGAACGTTGCCGGTGCGGGCGGCACCATCGGCGCCACTCGCGTTGCCAACGCGGAGAAGGACGGCTACACCGTCGGCATGCTGCCGGTCGGCCCGCTGGCCACGCAGCCACACCTGCAGAAGTTGCAGTACGACGCCGACTCGTTCGAGTATGTCTGCCTGGTCTACGCCAACCCGCAGGCCCTGATCGTCAAGGCCGATTCGCCGTTCAAGACCGTCGCCGATCTGCTGAGCTACGCGCGCGCCAACCCGGGCAAGCTGAACTATGGTTCCTCGGGCATCGGCGGCATTCCGCACTTGGCGATGGTCGCTCTGGGCAAGGCCGCGGGCGTGGAGATGACCCATGTGCCGCACAAGGGGGATGCCGACAGCATGCTCAGCCTGCTGCGTGGTGACGTCGCTGCCTTTGTCAGCCACACCGCGGTGCTGGCCACGCATGCGCGCGAGGTCCGCGCGCTTGGCCTGATGTCGGACCGGCGCTTGCCAGAGTACCCGACGCTGCCGACGCTTGCCGAGCAGGGGGTGCCGCCGCTCAGCTTCGACGTCTGGGGCGGCCTGGTGGTGCCCAAGGGCACCCCGACGCCCGTGGTCGCCGCACTGGAGAAGGCCTGCCGCACAGGCACCGGCTCGGAGAGCTTCCGCAAGCTCTTGCAGTCGCTGCAGACGCCTTTCAACCACATGGACGGCCAGACCTTCGGTGGCTTCGTGAAGGGTGAATTTGGACGCTACGGGACCCTGCTGCGCGATGCAGGAATCAAGAAGGACTGACGCCACAGCTCTTCGGCCAATTTCGGTGATCGCGGCCGTGGGCGTCGTCGCCGGGCAGATTCGAAGGGGCGAGGTGCTGTGCAGCGCGCGGATCATCTGCGCGGTCGGACCTGCGGCTGGCCATGCGGCCTGACGATCGCATCCGCCTGCTGCACATGGCCGATGCAGGCCGATGCAGCAGCGATCGCGGGTCAGCCCACCAACCCCCAGAAACCCAGCTTCTTCCCATGCCGCTGCCGCACCGCGGCCTCGAACTCGGCCGGAGACACCAGCGGCGCCGGATCCGGGCACAGCTCGGCCAGCTCGCGCAAGCCCTGCCAGTCCTTCGCCGCGTGCCGGTAGGTCGGCGTGTAGGCCCGCTCCAGGCTCGCCAGCATCAGCGCGCGGTACATGGCCCGTCGCACCGACCCAGCACGCACGTTCCTCCAAGGAGTCGGTCTGGCCTTGAAATCTGCCTGTGTGATGGTCTGCGCGTACGAGGTCACCGCTCGGAGCGGCCGAGACCGGCCCGCCGGATAGGCCTCGGGTGGATTCGGAACTCGGTTCGGCTCGTGCCCATGCCTATGGCATCGACTTCGCGAGCCCGCGTCTCGGATGCACACCTCAAGATCGGTGGTGGCAGGTGGACGACGACGGGCCCAAGCCACCACGCCCGCGCGTCACGCAGCGTCGTCGTGCCTGACCGATGCGGAGAGTTGCTCGAGCAACGACAGCAACTGCCGGGCCTTGTCTTCTCCCAAGACGTTGAGCATCTGCTCGTTCGATCGCGCGCTGAGTCGCTCTGCCTCTGCCAAGATCAGCCGTCCGCTGTCCGTCAGCTGCAGACGCTTCTTGCGCTTGTCAGCCGGGTCCGGCCGCTCTCTGACGAGGCGTCGTTCGGCCAGCGATCTCAGCACCATCGACATCGTCGACCGGTCCAGCGCGATGAGACGCCCCAACTCGTTCTGACTGGCGTCGTTGACTTCGCGAAGCATGAAGAGCGCCGAGTACTGGGAGGGCGTCAGGTCCAGGTGTCGACATGCGTCGGCGAACGCCGCCGACGCCATCTGGTGCGCCCGCCGGAACAGGAACTCCGGGCTGGCGTACAGATCGTGCAGGCGGTCCTGGGCCGGAACTTTCGCATCGGCCCGGACTCTGTCGCCTGCGCCTCTGCGCCGGTCAGTTGGCTTCTTCATGTCCTGGAGCATCAGCAGACTCACCTCGCCGAAGCGGTTGGGGCGTTGAGCGACGGTTCGCAGACAACGATCCGCCCGCGCCTCTGATCTTCAAGTTGTTCGATGTCTTGCAGAATAGCAAGAAACCAGACTCCTTGCCCCGCTGATGATCCCCCGTGTGATTGTTGTCGACGACGACGCGCCGTCGGCGTCCGTTGTTGCCAAGCTGCTACAGCGGCTGGGCTGCATGGTGAAGACGTGCGTCGATCCTGAACTGGCAGTCGGCCAGGCGTTGGCTGACGACGTCGACCTGGTCAGTCTCGACATCTCTATGCCTGGTCTGGACGGCTACCAGGTGCTGACGCTGATCCGGTCGCATGAGCACTCTCGACGGCTTCCCAGCGTGCCCGTCATCACGGTCACAGGCAGCGTGACTCGGACCGACAAGGCCGAAGCTCTGGCGGCAGGGTTTGCCGCACACCTGGGCAAGCCGGTCATGCTGGACAGCCTGCGCAGCGCCCTGGCTCGCGCCCTGACGCTTCGCGACGAACTGCACCGTACGCGCTACAGCGCAGACTGGGAGCGCATCCAGGACAGTCTTCGCGAGGTCGCCAGTCGATCCAGTGATGGCTTCTTGCACGCGGCCGCAGGCATGGCGCTGGTTCTGGAGCAGAGTGGCTGCGCAGTCCTGCAGCAGTCGCTGTGCCTGGCATTCGACGGGCAGGCAGACGCGGCCCGCCTCCGCGTGCAGGACTTCGCCCGCCGCGTACAGGCTCTCGGCGCGCATCGTCTCGCGCTCTGTGCGGACGAGATGGCCGACCACCTCGATCCAGGCGGTGAGTTGCTTGAGACCGCCGCCGTTCTGGCGCGGGCCGAGCTTGACCGCGTCATCTTCACGCTCCGAGAGCAGGTGCTCCGCTAGTCGGCTCGGCCGTGTGCCGTTGCCCTGTCCGCGACTCGTCGGATCGGTCGCGGCAGACGCCTGCGGTCGACCGACGACTGTCGGTGTTGGGGCGCACAGGTCGGTGCGGCGCCGGCAGGAATGCGAGAACAGCGGGGAAAGCCAAGCCGTTTTTCCCTCAAGCCCATAACGTTTGATGTCGATCATTGGGATTCCTATCGTTTGACGTCGGTCAATCAGGTGCCAGACGCCCTGAGCCGTTCAACGAGCGAAACCTCAGGAGCATTGAATGCGAAAGAATCTCCCCGTCACTCAGCGCGAGGTGAAGATGCCGGCGGGCAGCACGTTGCTGTCGACCACGGACCCAGACAGTCGCATCACCTACGCCAACGGCGCCTTCATCCACATCAGCGGCTTCCCGCGCGACGAACTGATGGGGCAGCCACACAACATGGTCCGGCACCCCGACATGCCAGCGGAGGCCTTCGCCGACATGTGGCGCACGATCAAGGCCGGACAACCTTGGTCTGCGCTGGTGAAGAACCGCCGCAAGGATGGAGATCACTACTGGGTGCGCGCCAACGCCACGGCGGTCCGGCGCGGTGGCGGTTTGGTGGGCTACATGTCGGTGCGCACGGCCGCCACGGATGCGGAGATCGGGGCCGCCGAGCGGCTCTACGCGGACTTCCGGGAGGGTCGCGCCAAGCGGATGGCCTTCCATTGCGGCCTGGTCGTCAGAACCGGCTGGCAGCGATGGCGCTCGATGGGGCAGCTGCTGCCGATGATGTCCCGCGTGTGGCTTGCCACCGTTGCAGGGATCTTGCCGGTGGCCGTCGCTGGCGTTGCGGCGTCTCCGGGCATGTCCGGCATGCTCGCCGTCGTCGGCGCCGCGTGTTCAGGCACCCTTCTCACTGGCTGGGCGCTACGCCGGCAAGTCGTCGCGCCGATTCGGTGCACGCTCGACCAGGCCTTGCAGGTGGCCAGCGGCCAGCCGGTGGAGCCGGTCGTCATGAACCGGGTCGACGAGATCGGCATCCTGCTGCGCGCCGTCAACCAGGCCGGGCTCAACCTGCGTGCCCTCGTCGATGACGTGTCCGAGCAGGTGGGCGGCGTCGAGACCGCGAGCCGTGAGATCGCCGCGGGCAGCCATGATCTCAGCGCGCGCACCGAGCAGGCCGCTTCCAGCCTGCAGCAGACGTCTGCCGCCATGGAGCAGCTCTCCGGCGCGATCCGTCAGAACGCCGAGTCGGGGCGGGAGGTGTGCGACCTCTCTCAGCGGGCCCGATCCGTGGCGGAGCAGGGCGGCAACGCCATGAAGGCCGTCGTCGAGCACATGACGCAGATCAGTCAGTCGAGCCAGAAGATCGCCGACATCGTGGGTCTGATCGACAGCATTGCCTTCCAGACCAACATCCTGGCATTGAACGCTGCTGTGGAAGCGGCCCGGGCGGGTGAGCAGGGCCGGGGGTTTGCGGTCGTGGCGTCGGAGGTTCGTGCGCTGGCCCAGCGCTCGGCTGGAGCAGCCAAGGAGATCAAAGCGCTCATCCAGACCTCGGTCAGCACCATCGACGATGGCGGTGAGCGCGTCCAGGCGGCCGGCCGGACGATGGAGCAGATCGTCACCCAGGTGGACCGCGTCGTGACGCTCATCACCGAGATGACCAGCGTGACGACGGAACAGGCATCAGGCGTTTCTCAGGTGCATCAGGCGGTATCGGCGATGGACGATGCCACCCAGCAGAACGCGGCGCTCGTCGAGCAGAGTGCCGCAGCCGCGGAGTCACTCAGCCATCAGGCGGCGCGCCTGGCCGAGGCGGTGGGCGTGTATCGGGCCCGAGCCTGATCGACCAAATCTCGTTCGACGTATGATGTGTAGGGCGGACGGAGGTTCGGTTTGAGCGCCGCCTTCTCGTTCCGATCGCGCACCGAAGCCTGCCACATGAACGCCTGCGCTCCCGAAGACATCCAACGCCGGGTCGACCCCAGAGTCAATCGGATCCGGATGCTGGTGCTGAGCGCCGACTCCGCCTTCGCCGAGGCGATCGCCGCCTGCTGCTGCACGCTGGCCATGAGTGTGCGGCACGCTCGGGATACGACAGAGGCTGCGGATGCCTTGGCGCTGGGCGAGGCGGAGATGGCCATTCTCGATGCGGACCTCGGCGCGGATCGCATGGTCCACTTCATCGTGCGGTTGCGCATCGAACTGTGTGCGGACTGGGTCCCGCTGATCGTCGCTGGAGACACCCTGCGCCTGCGGCCGCTGCTGCGGCGCGACACGCCCGGCATGGTCGACCATGTCATCGCCAAGCCCCTCGAGCACGAGCAGTTGCACGAGGCGCTCGTGGCCGCCAGGCGGACCGTCTCGCTGCATCGTGCCTTCAGCAGCACGCTCGACCGTGTCTCCGAAGCCGTCGTCGTGATCGACGAGAGCGGACGCATCCGCAACTTCAATGCGGCAGCGGAGCGCCTGTTCCAGTGGCAGAGCAGCGAGGTGCTCGGTTCGAACGTCAGCCGACTGATGCCGGACCGGCGCCGGCATGAGCACGACGGCTACATCGTCCGATACCAGTGCACGGGCGACGCACGCGTGATTGGCAGCGGGCGCATCGAGACCGGACAGCGGCGAGACGGCAGCCAGTTCCCCATGCACTTGACGGTCAGCGACATCAGCGACTCCTACGGCACGCGATTCGTCGGCGTCATCCGTGATCTGACGCGCGATCGCGAGGCAGAGGACCTGCGCCAGCGCGCCCTGTACGACGCGCTCACCGGCCTGTCCAATCAGGCCCACGCGCAGGAGCAGCTGCGCGCGGCGTGCGAGACAGCCAGGGACGGCGGCGAGGGATTTGCGCTGATCTACCTCGATCTCGACCGCTTCAAGCCGGTGAACGACACCTACGGACATGCGATCGGCGACCAGGTACTGAAGACCGTCTCACGCAGGCTGCGGCACGCGCTCAGCGAGCGTGACCTGGTGGCGCGGATCGGCGGTGACGAGTTCATCGCGCTGCTGCGCGGCATCACGCGTTCGGCACAGGCCGAGGCCGTCGTCCGGCGGCTCGATGGCTCCGCGACGCTGCCCATCGTCGCCGGCCCGCACACGGTGAGCGTGGGCATGAGCGCCGGCATCGCGGTGTACGGTATCGACGGCACGACGCCCGAGTCGCTGCTGCACGCCGCGGACAAGGCCATGTATGCGCGCAAGCGGATGGGGGTGCACAAGTCCTCCGATCGCCTGGACCGCGCACCCGGGTCGGGATGACTCCCGTTCCCGTTCACGTGCAACTGGGTGATGCCGCCCTCGTGCAGCAGGTGGCGCGCTGGCTCGACGACGAACGCATCGGCGTTCGACTGACGTCCGCCGGCCTCACCGCAGACGAGGCGTCGGGGCCCCCGTCCGAGCCGACCATCTCGTTGACCGACGTCGGCACGCTGCGCGCCGGGACGCTGCGGCCGATGGACCCAGCCGTCGATGAGGGGACCCCGACGCGCCATGCGTTGATCGTCCTGGGCGCGAGCACTTCCTGGTCGGATCGCGCGCTGGCCGCGGCGCACGGGGCCACGCAGTTTGTCGGCCTGCCGCCATCGCGCAAGGCATTGATCGCTGCCGTGCATGCGGCACGAGACCTGCAGAAGGCGCCATCCGCCGACGTGCTGCTGCTCGCACAGAGGGACGCGGCCACAGCGCAAGCCGCGGAGGCGCTGACGACGGCGGGACTGGAGGTGCACGTCGAGTCCGATCCGCAGCGCCTGTTCGAGCGGCTTCACTTCCTGAAGCCCGAGGTGCTGGTGGTGTTGCCCGAGGTCAGTGGTGTCTCGGCGCCGCAACTGCTGCGAATGATCCGCAGCGATCTCCGGTGGGACGACATGATGCTCGTGACCGTCGTGTCCGACTCCGCGATGGTTGCCGATCTGCCTTCGGGCGCCAGCGCCTTGATCGGCCCGATCGCTCCCGACGTCCTGGCGCGCGCCGTGTCGGAACGTGCCCGTCGCCGCCGCGCACTCGCCAAGCTTCCGTCCCTTCACCCGATGCTGGCCCTGCAGGACCAGGAGCGCCGCGCGCTCGACGCGCACGCCCTGGTGAGCATCACCGATCACCGCGGCAACATCGTCTACGTCAACGACCATTTCTGCCAGACCAGCGGCTACCGTCGGGATGAACTGCTCGGCCGAAACCACCGCATCGTGAAGTCCGGGATGCACCCTGCCGAGGTGTATGCCGCGATGTGGCGAACGATCTCGGAGGGGAGCATCTGGCAGGGTGAGCTGTGCAACCGCAGCAAGGACGGCAGCCTGTACTGGGTTGCCACGACCATCATGCCGGTGGGCGATGCCGACAGCGGGATCCGGCGCTACCTGTCCATCAGGACGGACATCACGGGCGCGAAGGAAGTGCAGTTCTCGCTGCGGCGTCGCGTCCGGCAGCAGCGCGCGCTGGCGGCCGTCAGCCGGCGGCTGGCGGGCAGCGACCGAGCGATGTTGCTGCGGCTCGCACCGGCGGTCCTTCGGCTGGCCTGCCGGCTTGTCGGAGCCATCCGTGTGCAGTGGTCGTTGCGCGCAGGGCAGGGCGGCGACAGCGTGGTGGCCGAATGGCCTGTACCCGGCGCTGGCACTCGGGGGCCGGGTGCTGGTGCGGCGGCACGGCTGGTCACCCCAGCGGGGCCGGAAGCCGGCCCCGCCGGCCGGATCGCGTGGTGGCTCGGACGCCAACAGGCCAGCCTGAAGGGAAGCGACGAGGCATTCGTGCACGCTTTGGCCAGCGCGCTCGGGAGTGCCTGGCAACGTACCGCCGCTGACCTTTCGCGAAGAGCGTCGGAACAGGCCCTGACGGACATGCTCAGTGCCTTTCCTGGCATCGCGGCTGCAGTCGGTGAGGACATGACTTACGAGTTTGCCAACGAGCCCTACGCCCGGCTGTACGGGCTGAGGCCCGAGCAGGTGGTGGGTCGTCGACACGCTGACGTGGGCGGGGCGGCCGACGAGGAGCAGATCCGACATCGCCGAGAGCTCATCCTGAGCAATCGTCAGCCGCTGACACTTCAGGAGTCGATGCAAGTCCCCGGCGAGTCCGAGCCGCGTGACTTTTCCATCGTGCACTTCTTCACCGGTGGCCGCGAGGGCGCCCCTCGGCGCTTCTTCCAGATTGGCATTGACGTCACCGAGCGGCGACGCATGGAAGGCCGACTGGAAAGGCTGTTGGCGCAGTCCCGATCGGAGGCGCGGCTGCAGCGTCTGATCGCCGCACTGGCCATGGAACTCGGTGCCGCCTCGGCGGTGACGCTGGATGGCCTCTTGGAGGGTCTGCTGCGGGATGTCGGCCGGTTCTTCGAAGTCGACCGCGCGGGCCTGGTCTTTTTGTCGCTCGACGGCTCGACGGTCAGTGATGCTCGAGAGTGGTGTGCCGATGGTGTGGCCTCGGCGAAGCCCGCCGTGGTCGACCTCTCGATCGATGCCTTCCCGTGGACCCGGCGTCAGCTGCTCGACGAGCGCGCGCCGGTGCACGTTCCAGACGTGGATGCGCTGCCGTCGGAGGCGGCATCCGAGCGGACCGCGTGGCGACGCCTGGGGCTGCGGTCGGCGGTGTCGGTACCGATCCTGGCCGGCGGCCGCACGATCGGCTTCATGGTGTTCGCTGCCGTCCGCCAGCGCATGCATTGGTCTGACGCCGCGATTGATGGCCTGGGCATCCTTGGTCAGATCGTCGCCAACACGTTGCACCGCGTGCAGACCGAGAAGGCCCTCATGGCCCTCAAGGATCAGGCCGAGGCGGCCAGCGTCGCCAAGTCTGAGTTCCTGGCGAGCATGAGCCACGAACTGCGCACGCCGATGAATGCCGTGCTCGGCTTCGGCCAGTTGCTCGAGCTCTCGCTGCAGAAGAGCCCGCGGGAGCAGTCCTACGTGCAGGAGATGCTCAAGGGAGGGCGCCACCTGCTGACGCTGATCGACGACGTGCTGGATCTGGCGCGGGTCGAGAGTGGTCGCATCGACTTCTCTCCGGAGCCGATTGCCTTGGCCGACGTCGGTGAGGACTGCCAACGGCTGATGCAGCCGCTGGCCCAGCATCGGCGCATCCAGCTGACGCTGGACATGGGCGCGCACGCCATGCTGGCCGACCGTGTACGCCTCAAGCAGGTGCTGGTCAACCTGATGTCCAACGCGATCAAGTACAACGTCGAGGGCGGCCGGGTGGAGGTCACCGCGGCCGATGCCGATGAAGGCTGGGTGCGCGTCGCGGTGCGAGACACCGGGCCCGGCATCGCGATAGAGCGGCAGCACGAGCTGTTCCAGCCCTTCAACCGGCTGGGTGCGGAGGCAGGCGCCATCGAGGGCACTGGGATTGGCCTCGCTCTTGTGCGTCGCCTGGTTGGCCTCATGGGGGGGCGGGTCGGCGTTGCCAGCGCACCGGGGCAGGGCAGCACCTTCTGGTTCGAACTGCCTGCGCCGCCATCAGGGGTCGAATCCGCGATGCCGATCGCGCGGGAGAGCGTGTTTGGCGGCCTGCAGTCAACGTCCGACAAGCGGGTCCTGTACATCGATGACAACCCGCCCAACCTGCGGCTGATGGAGAACATCCTGGCGCGTTGGCCAGGTGTGACGCTTCTGACCGCGCAGCATCCGCACCTCGGGCTTGAGCTGGCGCAGGCGCATCGGCCACACGTCGTCCTGCTGGACATCCAGATGGCCCCGTTGGACGGCTACCAGGTGCTGCGACAGCTTCGCCACCAGCCTGACCTGGCCAACGTGCCGGTGGTGGCGATCACCGCCAACGCCATGCCGCGCGACGTCGCCCGCGCAAGGGCGGCCGGGTTCGACGAGTGCCTGACCAAGCCGTTCGACGTGCGCGCCCTGCTCGCCGTCCTGGACAGGCATCTGCACCCTTCCCCGGCCGCCCAGCACCTGGGTACGCTGACGCCATGACCGAGCCGGCTCCAGCGATTCCGGCGCAGCGGTCGCCCAGGATCCTGCTCGTCGACGACGAGCAGGCCAACCTGCGCCTGCTGGTGGCGATGCTGAGGCAGAGCGGCTACGAGGACCTGGTGCCCATACCGGATTCGAGCAAGTTGGTAGACCACTACCTCGAGGCGCCGTGCGACCTGATCGTCCTGGACCTCAACATGCCCGTGATCGACGGCTTCGAAGCGATGCGCCGCCTGCAAGCGCTCGGCGACCCGTTGCTGCCGCCCATCCTCGTGCTCACGGCGCAGCGCAGCCGAGAGCACCTGATCCGCTCGCTGGCCGCCGGGGCCCGTGACTTCGTCTCCAAGCCCTTCGACCGCGCGGAGCTCCTGATGCGCGTGCGCAACCTGCTGGACGCCCACCTGGCGCACCGCATGGTCCACGAGCGCCGCGAGGTGCTCGAAGAGATGGTGCGCGAGCGCACGCGGGAACTGCAGGACAGTCGCCTCATGCTGCTGCAAAAGCTCGGCAAGGCCGCCGAGTTCCGCGACGAGGAGACCGGCAACCACATCCTGCGCATGAGCCACACGGCTGCGCTGCTGGCTCGGAGGTTGGGCTGGTCGGGTGACGCCGTCGACCTGATACTCAACGCCGCGCCGATGCACGACATCGGAAAGATCGGGATCCCCGACCGGATCCTGCTCAAGCCCGGGCGTCTCGACCCGGATGAGTGGGAAGTGATGAAGACGCACGCCGAACTCGGTGCACGCATGCTCGAAGGAGCCGGCTGCGAGCTGATCGAGATGGCCCGTGAAGTGGCGTGGACGCACCATGAGAAGTGGGACGGCAGTGGCTATCCGCGCGGGCTCGCCGGCGACGCCATCCCTGAGGCCGGGCGCATCTGTGCCGTGGCCGACGTCTTCGACGCGCTGCTGTCGGCGCGCCCGTACAAGCGCCCATGGACCTTCGATGCCGCTGCCGGGTTCTTGCGCGACGGCGCCGGGGCGCACTTCGACCCTCGCGTGGTCGACTGTTTCCTGCGGAATTTGCCGGAAGTGGCTGCCATTCGGACGCGCTATCCAGACGAGGAGTTCCTGGACGGCGGGGCGCCGGGGAACGAGCCGACGGATGGAGGAGGCTCGTTCAGCGACTGATGGCGGAGTGCCGTGCCGGAGGGCGCTGATCGACTGCCGGATCGCCGCGGGAGCGGACCAGATCGTCATGCAGGCGGTGTGCCGGTCCACCGCTCGTCGATACAGGCATCGATGGCTTGCAGCATCTGCTGCAGGTCCAGGGGTTTGGTGAGGTACCCCACGAATCCGGCCGCTCGCCCGCGCTCCACATCGGCAGGCATGGCGTTCGCGCTGACCGCCAATGCGGGGGCAGGAACGCCGCGCTCCCGAAGGTCGCGCAGCAAGCGATGGCCGTCACCATCCGGCAGTTGGATGTCGATCAGCAGCAGGGCCGGGCGCCACGCCGGCGCCAACGCCAATGCCTCGCTCGCCGTCGGCACGATCCGCAGGTCGATGTCGTCCCGGCGCGCCAACAGGCGCGCCAACAGACGCTGATTGGCTTCGTTGTCCTCGACATAGAGCACACGTCGACGCCGGTCCACCGGCCCTGATTCGGTATCGGGTGATTGCGCCGCCACGGCTGCTGGCTCCGCTTGGCGACCCGAGGGAGCATCGGCGCGCGGGAGCCAAAGCCGGAAGGTGCTGCCTTTTCCCGGCTGGCTCTCGACGCTCAGCGTACCGCCCATCAACTCGCCCAGGCGCCGTGAAAGCGTCAGCCCGATGCCCGTGCCCTTGACCGCCGATCGTTCGGCCCCCAGGCGATCGAAAGGCTGGAACAGGCGTTCCATCTGCTCGCCGGTCAAGCCACTACCCGTGTCGGACACGCCGAGCTCCCAGCCGTCCACGCCGTCATGGCTGCAGGCCCAGACCGACACCTGGACACGGCCGTCACGCCGGTTGTACTTGATCGCGTTCGACAGCAGATTGAGCAGCACCTGCTTGAGGCGACCCGGGTCGCCGTAGACCGTGGCGTCCGAAGGCGAATCGGGAGGCGCCATCGACACCCCCGCATCATGGGCAACCGGCGCCATCAGTCGCGTGCACTCGGACACCAGCGGCGCCAGCGGCACCGACTCGTGCCGCAGCCGCACGTGTCCGGCCTCGACGGTGGCCAGATCCAGGATCTCGTCGATGAGCTGAAGCAGATGCTTGCCGGCGCGCATCACCTCCTGCACGTGCTCGGCGTCCTCGGCCGGAAGCTTGGACATCTCCAGCAGCTGCCCGAAGCCGATGATCGCATTCAGCGGCGTGCGCAGCTCGTGGCTCATATGGGACAGGAACTCGCTCTTTGCCGCGTTGGCCCGGTCGGCTTCGGCCTTGGCCCGCTCCAGGGCCAGCGTCCGCCGCTGGACCCGCGATTCGAGCTCGGCGGCGACGGTCTCGAGCTCGGCCTCGCGTGCCTTGAGCGTGGTGATGTCCTGCGCCACACCGATGATCCGCGCCGCCCGGCCAGCACTGTCACGGCTGACGACGCGCAAGTGCTCCTGGATCCAGGCAACGTGACCTGCCTTGTGGCGAACGCGCATCTGCACCTGCGCCCGAGGCACGCGCCCTTCGACCAGGTCGTTCACCGTGGCTTGGCGCAACGGACGATCAGCGGGCTCGACGCGCTCGATCAGCCAAGGCATGGGATCGCCTGCGACATCCCCGCGAACGAAACCGGCCAGCGCCAGCAATTCATCGTTGAAGTCGACGGCGCCCGTCGTCAACGTCAACTCCCACATGCCGACGCCAATGTCCTGGGTCACCGCTGCGAGGCGCCGCTCAGCCTGCCGCAGCTCGGTGATATCGGTCGCGTAGGCATAGAAGAGCCGCCGCCCGTCCGCACCACCCGTGGTGGAGCGGCGGTATTCGACCCACGCAATCCGCTCTCGTCCACTCGCGTCGACGAGATGGCGCTCTGCACTTGCGCGCGGCTCACCAGCCATCAGCCGCTCGTGCACTCGCCAGCGTTCGGCACTGCCGTCAGGGCCCAGCACTTCGTCGGCCGTGAGTCCGATCAGCTCGCGCGCCGGCCGACCGACCTTTCGAGCGAACTGGCTGTTCACGTAGACGTAGCGCATCTGATCGTCCACGCAGCTCACCCAGCCGGGATAGGTGTCCAGGGCGTCTCTGAGGCGCGCTTCGCTGGCCGCGAGCGCTTCCTGCGCCTGGTGGCGTTCGGTCACGTCCTGGACCGTTCCGTGCGAGCGCAGCGGGACGCCGTCGGCGCCGAAGTCGGTCTCGCAACGCTCTTCGACCCACTTGACGCGCCCGTCAGGCATGCGCAGCCGATGTTCGATCTGATACGGCCGGCGGGTCTTGAGCGACTGCGAATAGGCCCGGTCGACCAGCGCACGATCGTCGGGGTGGATGCCCTCCAGGAAGGCCGCGTAGGTTGGCGGGAAGAGCGTCTTGTCGACTTCAAAGAGGTGAAACACCTCGTCAGACCAATGCAAGTGCCCAGTGGGGATGTCCAGCACCCAGGACCCCATGCGCGCAACCGTCTGGGCCGCGCGCAACCGGGCCTCGCTGTGCACCAGGGCCTGCTCCGCTGCACGTCGCGCGGTCACATCCGTTCCCACGGTGATCAGGATTCGACGGCGCCCGCCATGGTTGACCACGGCGCGGTTGGTCCACTCGATGAGCCGGCGCTCGCCACTCCGCGACACCCACTCATTCGTGTATGACGACGTCTGGCCGCTCTCGGCGGCCGAAATCGCCGTCTCGAAGGCCTCCATGCGGACCGCCTGAGCAATCTCCGCTGGCAGCACGGTCTCCCACGGGGGGCGTCCGAGCACCTCCTCGGCCTTCCAGCCACTGATGCGTTCGCACTCGCGGTTGAACCGAACGAAGCGTCCCTCTTCGTCCAGGGCCGCGACCAGAACACCGGCGCTGCCGACGATCAGCTCGGTGAGATGACGCTCCTCCTCCCACGCGGTGCGCAGGGCATGCTCGGCGCTGATGTCGACGAAGTTGCCGAGCATGCCGCTGGGCTGCCCATGCCGGTCTCGTAACAGCTGGGCAAAGATACGCACCGGCAGCGGCCCCGCCGACGGTCGGCACGCCATCAGCTCACCTTGCCAGACGGGCTGCGAGCGCAGCGCCCGCATCGCCGCGCGCGCCCGCTCCGGCTCGACCCATAAGCCCTCCGCCGCGTCCCGCCCGAGCACGGCATCCGCGTGCTCGAAGCCCCACAACGTGAGAAAAGCCGGATTGACGTAGACGATTCGTCCGTCCAGATCCGCCACCGCCACGGCGGCGGCTGTGCGCTCGAGCAATTCGCCCACGGAAGAGCGGAGATCTTCGGGTTTCGGTGCAGGCGACTGGGCGCCAGGAAGGGGCGGCGGCGTCATGACGCGTGGGTCGGCAGCAAGGGCGGCGGGCTTGAGCGGAGTGTAGGGGCGGCAGAGGCCAGCGACGGCGTTGCAGGGCCACGGCGTTGTGCGCTGCAGTTCTCGTCAGACGTCACTCATGCGGCGACCAGGTCTCGAACTGAGGGTGTCGGAGACTCATTTACCGCTAAAGGGCTGGCGTGATCGGTCGTTATCCTGGCATATCCGTTGGACGTAGAACGGAAACGGCAGATCGATGCAAGGCGCTCGACCCCGGACGACATCAGCGGTTCTCTTCCGTGCTGGCGGCCGTTGGCTGGCGCCTCCATCCAAGGACACCCCGATGCGAAACTGGATTGCGAATCTTCCCCTGTCACACAAGTTCGGCCTGCTCGGGCTCATCGCGGCACTCCTGTTCGTGCTGCCCACGACCTTGATCGTGCGCACCGACCTTGCCAAGCTCGGCGCGGCACGTGCGGAGCTGGCGGGCCTATCGCCGGCCCTCGCCACCGTGGCGTTGATGCACCAGACGCAGCAGCACCGTGGCCTGTCGGCCGTTCAGCTCGGTGGTGACGCCAGCGCCGCCGGCGCGAGGCAGGCCAAGCAGGCCGAGGTCGATCGCGCGCTCAACGCCTTGGAGGCCGCCGTGGCGCCGTTGCAGGAGACGGAGCTGTCGGCTGCCGTCACGCGATTGGCGCAGGACTGGCGGGCCCTGGCCAGGGCCGTCCAGGATGGCGCGGTCACGCCGAGCCAGAGCTTCGACCGCCACACGGCCGTCGTTGCGGCACAGCTAAACCTTCTGCAAGACATCACGCACGCCACCGGCATCGTGCTCGTGCCCGACCGGAGCACCTACTTCCTGCAGGCCGCTGTATTGGGCGAGCTGCCCCACCTGACAGAGTCGTTCGGCCAGGCTCGCGGCCTGGGCGCGACCTTGCTGGGCCGTGGCAGCGCCGGCCCGGAGGAACGGGCGAGGGTTTCAGAGCTGGGTTCCGCCGTAGAGCAGCGGCTTGCCGACGCGCGCAAGCTCTTCGACCTCGCGGTCAAGGATGATGCCGCCGCACGAGGCGCCATCGGGGGCGCCCTGACCGCGGCCATGGACGCGGCAGAGCAGGGCAGGGCCGCGCTGGACACCCACCTGGTGCGTGCGCAAACGCTCTCCTTCCCCGCTGGCGAGCTCTACGACCTGGTGACCAAGGCGATCGAGGCCCAGTTCGCGCTCGTTGACGTGGCCATGGACGCCCTGGCCGTCGCGCTGGAACGTGAGGTGGATGCTGCCCGCAACGAGATGCTGTTGGTTCTGGGAGCAGGCGGCGCGCTCGCCCTGTTTGCCCTGTGGTTGATGTGGACGGTCACGCGCGTCACGACCAGCGCCATGGCCGGTGCGCTGTCCGTCGCCGAGGCCGTGGCCGCGGGTGATCTGACGGTGCCGGTCCCCGAGGCCGGTCGGGACGAGGCTGGGCAGTTGCTGGGTGCCTTGGGTCGGATGAAGGACAGCCTGGCTCAGATCGTGGGCACCGTGCGCGGGAACGCCGAAAGCGTGGCGACCGCGAGCGCACAGATCGCGCAGGGCAACCTGGACCTCAGCCAGCGGACAGAGGAGCAGGCCAGCGCACTGCAGCAGACGGCCGCATCCATGGAACAGCTGGGCACGACGGTGTCCCAGAACGCGGACAACGCGCGTCAGGCCAACCAGCTCGCGCAGGGTGCCTCCACCGTAGCCAGCGAAGGCGGCGCCGTGGTGGCCGAGGTGGTCCAGACGATGCGCGGCATCAATGACAGCAGCCGGCGCATCGCCGACATCATCGGTGTGATCGACGGCATTGCATTCCAGACCAACATTCTGGCGCTCAACGCCGCCGTGGAGGCTGCTCGCGCCGGCGAGCAGGGCCGCGGCTTCGCGGTCGTGGCCGCGGAGGTGCGCAGCCTGGCCCAGCGAAGTGCCGCGGCGGCCAAGGAGATCAAGGCCCTGATCACGGCCAGCGTCGAGCAGGTGGAGCAGGGAGGCGCCCTGGCCGACAAGGCGGGCGCCACGATGGAAGAGGTGGTGCAGTCGATCCGCCGGGTGACCGACATCGTGGGCGAGATCAGCAGCGCCAGCACCGAGCAGAGCGCCGGCGTGACCCAGGTCGGCACCGCCGTCAGCCAGATGGATCAGGCGACCCAGCAGAACGCTGCGCTGGTCGAGGAGAGCGCTGCGGCCGCCGACAGCCTGCGCAGCCAGGCGCGGCAACTCGTCGATGCCGTGGCCGTGTTCAAGCTCACCAGCAGCCTGCATGGTCCTGTGGGCTTGACCGGGTACGAGACGCCGACGCCGACGCCGACGCCGACGCCGACGCCGACGCCGACGCCGACGCCGACGCGCATACCCCGCGCCGGCGCCAGCGGACGCGTCGCGCCAAATGGGCCCGGCACGACGCGCACCCCGACAGCGCGGCCGGCGGCGGGGGGCGCCGCAGCAGCTGTGCCAAACAGTTCGACCCGTTCCCCGGCCACAGTGGGTGCAGACGACGACTGGACGTCGTTCTGACCGAGCCGGTCATCACCTCGAGGAGCAAACATGGTCATGCTCGCCGACGCTATTGGGATCGCGTACCAGCCAGCCGAATTGGCGAACGAAGCGCTGCCGGCAGCCACCCGGAACCTGGGCGGCGAATATCTGGCCTTTCGGCTCGGCGACGAGGACTACGCGGTCGACATTCTGCTCGTGCAGGAAATCCGCTCGTACGAACCGCCGACCCGGATCGCCGATGCGCCACGGTACGTCCGTGGCGTCATGAACCTGCGTGGCGTGATCGTGCCTATCGTCGACCTTCGGCTTCGCCTGGGGTGCGAGCGAGCCGGATGCGATGCCAGCACCGCGGTCATCGTGCTGAGTCTGCACGGGCGCGGCGTTGGGATGGTCGTGGATGCGGTGTCGGATGTCGTGAATCTTGCGAGCCAGAACGTCAAGCCCGCACCGCCCATGGGCGTATCGAATGACAGGGATCACATCCTCGGCATCGCGACTTCGGGAGCAGGCGACGATTCGCGGATGTTGATCCTGCTGGACATCCCCTCAGTGATTGGCAGGGACCTTCTCGCACTGGCTCGCGTGTGACGCGACCAAGTGTCAGCGCGCCGACGTATGACGCAGAAGTGTCGAGGAGAGTTGACGGGACTCGCGGCGAGCGTGCTGCGACGGTGTGCAGCCTGGTGGAGACGGTCAAGCTCAACGGGCTGGATCCGCAGGCCTGCCTGCGCGAGGTCTTCGACCGCATTGCCCTTGGCCTGCCGCAGCTCGACGCGGTGGGGTCGCGCGGGGGCGGACCGCGCTCAGCCGGCGGCGCGCCGCACGTAGCGCACGAACGCGAACGGTGTGCCGTCGGCGCCGACCTGCGGGCTGCGGCTGTGTTCGACGAAGTCGGCGCGGTCCCAGGACGGGAAGAAGGTGTCGCCGTCGAGGTCGGCGTCGACCTCGGTCAGTTCGAGCACGTCGGCTTGCGGCAGCGCCAGCGCGTAGAGCTGAGCGCCGCCGATGACGCACACGCGCGGCGCGTCGGCGACGCGCGCGAACGCGGCGTCGAGGCTGGGCACGCGCTCGGCGCCCGGCGTGTCGAAGCCGGCGTCGCGGCTGACGACGAGGTTGCGGCGGCCCGGCAGCGGCCGGAAGCGTGCCGGCAGCGACTGCCAGGTGCGCCGCCCCATCACCACCGGCGCGCCGAGCGTGAGCTGGCGGAAGTGGCGCTGGTCGGACGGCTCCGTCCACAGCAGCGCGTTGTCGCGCCCGATCGCGCCGTTGCGCGCCACCGCGGCGACGAGCACGACCTGCGGCGTCTTCGAGCCTTCGGGCTGCGGCCTCCGGTCTTCGCCCTCGGGGCGGCCCGGCGGGCTCAAGGCGCCGCCCCCGCGCGGCGCGGCAGCAGCGCGCTGGCGATCGCCAGCGTCACCGCAGCCGCGGCCAGCCAGTCCAGCGGCCCGGGCGTCTCGCCGACGAGCACGGTCGCGCTCAGCGTGCCGACCAATGGCACCGCCATGATCGAGAAGGCGCTCGCGGTCGGCGGCAGGCGGCGTGCCATGCCGAACCACAGCACCTGCGCCCAGCCGTAGTTGAGGAACACGCCGTAGGCCAGCGTGCCCCACATCGCGGGGCTGAAGGCCGACGGGTCGGGCAGCGGCTCGGTCAGCGGGGCGATCACCCAGAAGAAGGCCGCGCCGATCAGCATCATCCACACCGTCACCGCCTCGTTGCGCAGCGGGGTGGCGGTACGGCGCATCATCAGCGTGCCGATGGCCCAGCTGATGGCCGCCGCCTGCATCCACAGGATGCCCAGCGGCCGCCCGGCGAGCTGCGCCAGCTCCTGCGCCGACAGCAGCGCCACCGCCGCGGCCGCGCCGACGACCGACACCCACACGCGCGGCGTCATGCGCTCGTGCGTCAGCAGCAGGCCGATCAGCACCGTCCACACCGGCATCGTGAAGCCGAGGATCGCCGCCCGCCCGGAGGCCAGCTCCTGCAGCCCGAGGATGGAAAAGCAGTGCCAGCCGACGATGTTGGGCAGCGCCAGCCAGGCAATGCGGCCCCACTCGGCGCGCGGCAGCCGCATGTCGACGCGGCGGTGCAGGAAGAACAGCAGCAGCATCAGTGCGCCGCCGGTCATCGTGACGGCGCGGAACCACAGCGGCGTCATCTCGCGCAGCGAGAACTTCATCATCGGCCAGTTGACGCCCCACATCAGCGTCAGCAGCACCAGCAGGCCGGCGTCGCGCCGGGTCAGCGTCATCTCCCGACCGCCGCCGGCGCTCAGACCGCCACCGGCGCCTTGATCGCCGGGTGGTGCGCGTACTCGAGCACCTCGACGTCCTCGTACGCGTAGTCGAAGATCGACGGCGGGCGGCGCTTCAGGCGCAGGACGGGGTAGGGATGGGGCGTGCGCGCCAACTGCGTGCGCACCTGCTCGACGTGGTTGTCGTAGATGTGGCAGTCGCCGCCGGTCCAGA
>CAZQPN010000004.1:0-13761 GCA_964595215.1 uncultured Rubrivivax sp.
CGCCAGCGCCACCTGAGCCCGTGGCTGGACGGCGCGTCCAGCGGCCGCTGGGACCGCCCGGCGCCGGGCACGCTGCGCCTGAGCTGGCCGCTCGGCGAAGGCCGGCGCTGGCACCTGCTGGCGCAGCTCGCCGGCCACGCCGGCCCGGCCGAGCTCGCCGCGGCGCTGCCGGGCGACGTCGTGCACGCCAGCCACGCCGGCCCCGGGCTGCCGCCGTGGTCGGTGCGGGTGACGATCGAGGCCGCGTGAGCGAGACCGCATGAGCGAGATGTCGTGAGCGGCGCCCTGCACCGGCTGGCCGGCCTGCACGGCATCGAGATCGGCACCGAGCCGCCCGCCGATGCGGTGCTCGTCGCGCTGCTTGCCGCGCTCGGTGTCGACGCCTCGACCCCGGCCGCGGTGGCGACAGCGGCCGCCACGGCACTGGCCGCGCAGGCCCGCGCCTGGCTGCCGGCGTGGAGCGTGGTCGACGCCGACGCCCCGGTGGCTCAGGTGCCATTGCGGCTGCCGGCCGCCACACGCACCGACACCGCCGGCTGGCGCTGGACGCTCGCCGAGGAGGACGGCACGCGGCACGAAGGCGACCTGGACCCGGTCGCGATCGCCGTCGCCGATGACGCAGACGGCGCCGGCGCGCGCTGGGCCCTGCCGCACCGGCCGCCCCCCGGCGTGCACCGGCTGACGCTGACCGGGCCCGGCGGCGACACCGCGCAAGGCATGCTGATCGTCGCGCCGGCACGCGCCTATTGGCCGGCGGCGCTGGACGACGGCGCACGCGTCTTCGGCGCCGCGGTGCCGTGGACGGCGGTGCAGTCCCAGCGCCAGTGGGGCATCGGCGACGCCACCGACCTCGTGCACCTGCTCGAGCAGTGGCGCGCGCATGGCGCGGCGGTGCTCGCGGTCGGCGACTGGACGGCGGCGCTGCCGGACGGCCGCGTCTCGCACCGCGCCTTCGTCGACCCGCTGCTGATCGACCCCGAGGCGGTGCCCGAGTGGGCCGAGTGCGAAGCCGTCCGCGCGCACGCCGCCGGCCCCGATCTGCGCGAGCGGCTGGCGGCGTTGCGGGCGGCGACGACGATCGACCGCGACGCGCTGGCCGCGCTCAAGGGCGCGCTGCTGGAGGGCCTGCACGCGCACTTCCGCAGCGCGCACGGTGCCACCGGCAGCGAGCGCGGCCGCGCGTTCGAGGCCTTCCGGCACGGCGGCGGCGAGGCCCTGCAGCGCCACGCGCTGTTCGAGGCCGTGCAGGCCCATCTGCGACGCACCGGGCATGCCACCGGCTGGCCGGGCTGGCCGGCCGACTGGCAGGATCCGGATGGTGAGGCGGTACGCGCCTTCGCCGCCGCGCACGGCGACGCCGTCGAGGCGCAGGCCTGGCTGCAGTGGATCGCGCACGAGCAGCTCGCCGCCGCCGGCCAGCGGTCGTGGACGCTCGGCCTGGGCATCGGGCTGATGGCCGACCTCGCCTGCCTGCCGGCGCGCGACGGCGCCGAGGCCTGGGGCGCGGGCGACGCCGTCGCGCGCGGCGTGGTGGCCTCACCGTCGCCGCCTGAACGCCAGGCCGCCGGTCGGGACACCGGCTCCAAGTCCCACGCCAGCCCCGGCGCCGCCTGGGACGTGGCGCGCGCCGGCGACGCCGCCCTGCAGGCCTGGCGGCAGGCGCTGCGCGCGGTCATGCTGCCGGCCGGCGCCGTGCGCCTGACCTCGGCCGGGGCGCTCTGGCGACAGTGGTGGACGCCCGTTGCAGACGATGTCCACGCCACCCACGCCGCCCCGGCCGGCGCCTGGGTGCACATGCCGGGCGAGGCCTGGCTGGCCGTGGCGCGCCTGGAGAGCCAGCGCCAGCGGTGCCTGCTGGTGACCGAAGCCTCGTCGTTGACGGTGGCGCAGCGCGAGGCGCTTGCCGCGCAGGGCGTGCTGCTGGAGGACGACCTGACGGCGCTTCGCGCCGCCGATGGTGGCTTCCCGACGCCGGCGGCCGTGCCGCACGACCGGGTGGTGGCGCTGACGCCAGCCGACGGCCCCGATCTCGCGGCGTGGTGGGACGGCAGCGACCTGGCGCCGGCCGACGAGGCGCACGCAGCGTCAGCGCCACCGACACCGGCCCAGGCACAGGCCGTGGTCGGCCGCGCCGCCGACCGCGCGCGGCTGCTGCTGGCCCTGGCCGGCGAGGGCCTGCTGCCGCGGGGTGCCACGGTCAACCCGGTCTCGGTGCCGGTGGTCACGCCGGCCTTCGTTCAGGCGGCGCAGACCTGGCTGGCGCGCAGCGCGGCGGCCGTCGTGCTGGCGCGCCTGACAGACTGCCTGCCCACGCCGGCCGCCGGGCCGCACGCGCGCCTGATGCAGCCGCTCGAGCGGCTGCGATTCGACGACGACCTCGTCGCGCTGCAGCGCGCGCTGGCAGTCGAGCGCGGATCCGCGCCACGCCGCGCCGGCGCCTGGCCGCTGCGCGCCCGCATCCCTCGCGCCACCTACCGGCTGCAGCTGCACCGCGGCTTCGACCTGCCGGCGGCCACCGCGCTCGTGCCCTACCTGGCCGCACTCGGCATCAGCCACGTCTACTGCTCGCCGCTGCTGCGCGCGCGGCCGGGCAGCCTGCACGGCTACGACGTGGTCGATCACGGCCAGATCAATCCGGAGCTCGGCAGCCGCAGCGACCTGCAGCGGCTGGTCGAGGCGCTGCGCCGTCATGGCATGGGGCTGTTGCTGGACATCGTGCCGAACCACATGGGCGTGCTCGGCAGCGACAACGCATGGTGGCTGGACGTGCTGGAGAACGGCCCCGCGTCGGCCTACGCGGAGCACTTCGACATCGACTGGCAGGCCGCCGACCCGGTGCTCGCCGGCCGCGTGCTGGTGCCGGTGCTGGGCGACCAGTACGGCGCGGTGCTCGATCGGGGCGAGCTGCAGCTGGCGTTCGACGCCGACGGCGGCCGCTTCACGCTGCGCTATCACGAGCACCTGCTGCCGATCGACCCGGTCGACTACGCGCCGCTGATCCGCCAGGCGCTGCAGGCGCTGCCGGCCGGCGCGCTGGACCGTCGCGCGCAGGATGCGGTCGCGAGCCTGGCCGATGCGTTCGAGCACCTGCCGCCGCGCGACGCCGTCGACGAGGCGGACCGCACGCGCCGCCAGCGCGACAAACGCGTGCTCAAGGCGCAGCTGGCCCAGGTCGCGCGCACGCTGGCGCCGCTGGCCGCCGCGCTGGACGACCTCGTCGTCGCGCTCAACGGCCGCCCCGGCGCGCGCGACGGCTTCGATGCGCTGGACGCGCTGATCGGCCGCCAGGCCTGGCGGCTGGCCTACTGGCGCGTGGCCGGCGACGAGATCAACTACCGCCGCTTCTTCGACATCAACGACCTCGCGGCCCTGCGCATGGAGCGCGCCGAGGTCTTCGAGGCGACGCACCGGCTGGTGCTGCAGTGGCTGGCCGACGGCTGGGTCGACGGCCTGCGGATCGACCACTCCGACGGCCTGGCCGACCCGGCGGGCTATTTCGCGCGCCTGCAGCAACGCCACGCCGAGGCCGTCGGCGCGCCGGCCGAGGTCGCCGTCGCGGCGCCGCACACGCGGCCGCTGTACCTGGTGACGGAGAAGATCACCGCGCCGCACGAGGTGATGCCGGCCGACTGGGCGGTGCACGGCACCACCGGCTACGACTTCGCCAACCTCGCCAACAACCTGCTGATCGATGCCGACGCCAAGGCCCACCTCGACCGCATCTGGCGCCTGTTCGCCGGCGACGAGGCGCAGGACTTCGAGGCCCTCGCGTGGCGCTGCCGGCAGCTCGTGATGGAAGGCGCGCTCGCCGGCGACCTGACGGTGCTGGCCGGGACGCTGCTGCGGCTCGCGCGCGAGGACCGGCACACGCGAGACTTCACGCTCAACACGCTGCGCCGCGCGCTGGTCGACGTCATCGCCGCCTTCCCGGTCTACCGCAGCTACGTCGTCGACCGGCCGAGCGCGCAGGACCGGCGCTACTTCAACTGGGCGCTCGGGCGCGCGCGGCGGCTGAGCCGGGTCGCCGATGCGAGCGTGTTCGACTTCCTGCGCCGCGTGCTGCTGGGCCGGCCGCGCCCGGGGGCGCCGCCGGGGCAGGCCGGGCGGATGCAGGCCTTCGTGCGCCGCTTCCAGCAGGTCACCGCGCCCGTGGCGGCCAAGGGGCTGGAGGACACCGCGCTGTACCGGCATCACCGGCTGATCTCGGTCAACGACGTCGGCGGCGAGCCCGAGGTCTTCGGCTGCACCGTGGCCGCCTTCCACGCCGCCACGCGCGAGCGCGCGGCTCGCTGGCCGCACGGCCTGCTGGCGACGTCGACCCACGATGCCAAGCGCTCGGAGGACGTGCGCGCGCGCATCGACGTCATCAGCGAGATGCCTGCCGCGTGGCGGCTGCTGGTGCGGCGCTGGAGCCGCCTGAACCGGCGCCACAAGCGCACCGTGCGCGGCCGCGCGGCGCCGACGCGCAGCGACGAGTACCTGCTGTACCAGACGCTGGCGGGCTGCGTCCCGGCCACACCGCTGGACGACGAGGCGCTGGCGGCGCTGGCCGACCGGGTCGCGCAGGCGATGCTGAAGTCGGCGCGCGAGGCCAAGGTCAGCACCGCCTGGATCAACCCCGACCTCGCCTACGAGGCCGCGCTGACCGGCTTCGTACACGCGCTGCTGACGCGGCGCGACAGCAACCTCTTCCTGCCCGACCTGCAGGCCGCCGTGCGCGTGTTCGGCTGGCACGGCGCGCTCAACGGGCTGACACTGGCCGCGGTCAAGGTGATGTCGCCCGGCGTGCCCGACCTGTACCAGGGGCACGAGGGCATCGAGCTCTCGCTCGTCGACCCGGACAACCGGCGGCCGGTGGACTACGGCCGCCGCGCCGGCTGGCTGGCCGCCGCGCAGCAGACGCTGGCGCTGACCGACCGCCGGCCCCGGCTCGCCGAGTGGCTGCACGGCGCCACCGACGGGCGCGCCAAGTTCTGGACGCTGTGGCGCGCGCTCGACCTGCGCCGCACGCACGAGGCGCTGCTGACGCATGGCGCGACCCTGCCGCTGGAGGTGACTGGCGCACGCGCACGCCACCTCGTGGCCTTCGCGCGGCAGGACGCCGACGCGCTCGTGGTGCTGGTCGCGGCGCGGCTGACCGCGTCGCTCGGGCTCGCGGCCGGCGAGCCGCCGCTCGGCGCGGTCTGGGGCGACACCGCGATCGTGCTGCCGCCCGAGATCGACATGGGTGCCGGCACCGGCAGGGGCTTCGAGGATGCGATCACCGGCGACACGCATGCATCGCCGGCCGGCCGCACGTTGGCCGCCTCCGCGCTGTTCGCGCACTGGCCGGTGGCGCTGCTGGTGCGACGTTGAGCGGCCTTCGCCCATGACACGGGGCCCGTCTGCCGCCGACACGCCGCAGGTCTCGGTCGATGAGGCCGTGCGGCGCTCGCTGGCGCTGCTGCAGGCGAACCTGGCGCCGCAGGGCATCCTCGCGGCGACGCCGAACGAGGCCTCCGCGGCACGCCGCTACACCCGCATCTTCGGTCGTGACGCGGCGATCTGCTCGCTGGCGATGGTGGGCAGCGGCGTGCCAGCGCTCGAGCGTGGCGCGCGCGACAGCCTGGACGCGCTGGCCGCGCTGCAGGCCGATAACGGCCAGATCCCGAAGTACGTCGACCCCGAGGGCCGCGACGCCGACTTCTGGTACCTCGGCTGCATCGACGCCACGTTGTGGTGGCTGCTGGCGGCCGACGACCTGCGCCGGCGCAGCCCGTTGCGCGGCGTCGCCCATCGCTGGCGCAGCGCGCAACGGCGCGCGATCGACTGGCTGCGCGCGCAGGAGCATCCGCACTTCGGCCTGCTGCAGCAGAACGAGGCCAGCGACTGGGCCGACATCATGCCGCGCTCGGGCTACGTGCTGTACAGCAATTCGCTGTGGTTCGCCGTCAAGCAGCGCTTCGACCTGGCCGGCGCCGACGTCACGCGCCACCATGTCAACCACCTGTTCCACCCCTTCCAGCGCGACCTGCCCGACTACCACCGCGCGCGGCTGCTGCAGCACTACGCGCGGCGCAACCGGCAGGATCCGGGGCTGTACCTGAGCTTCGTCAACTTCGCCACCGCCGGCGACGAGGGCGACGTCTTCGGCAACCTGCTGGCGATCGTCTGCGGCGTGGCCGGCGAGTCGATGGGGCACCGCATCGTCGCCACGCTGCGCGCCGCGCAGGCGGCCGATCCCTGGCCGGTGCGCGTCGTGCTGCACCCGCTGTCGCGCGCCGACGAGCTGTGGCGGCCCTACATGGGGCGGCACCGCCAGAACCACCCGCACCAGTACCACAACGGCGGCCTGTGGCCCTTCGTCGGCGGCTACTGGGTGCTGGCGCTGGCGCGGCTGGGCAGGCGCGACCTGGCGCGGCGCGCGCTGCAGGCGCTGGCGCAGGCCAACGCCGCCGCCGACTGGCGCTTCACCGAGTGGTTCCACGGCCGCACGCTGGCGCCGATGGGCATGGCCGGGCAGAGCTGGAACGCGGCGACCTTGCTGCTCGCGGCGCGCGAGCTCGGTCGAGGCTGAGACCGGGGACCGTTCGACCACCTTCATCCCGGCTCGGCAGCGACCGCTACGCCATGTCAGTGTCGCCCGGCCGCCCGAAGCCACTGACGACCCCTCGGGGGCAGCGAGCGTGAGCGAGCTTGGGGCTCGTTTCACGTCGGCATCAACTTCGTACACGACCGCTGCGAGGACCGCAGGGATCGCCGAGCCGATGCACCGCCTGCGTCCCCTGCGCACGTCGCGACCACCCTGCAGCCTGCCGTCGCGCCCATGATAGTCTGCGGCGCCGCGCGCAACAGCGGTGCGATGCAGGCAGGATGGCAACCGGAGGCGGAAGAGGTGGCGGACATCAAGAAGGGTGTGCTGAGTTTCGGCTCGATGACGCTGCTCGTCGGTGGCTTGGCGCTGGTGGGCCTGTTGTTGTGGGGTTGGAAGACCGGGCAGGAACTGCCGTTGTGGCCAGCCCTCCTGGTCGCGGCCGTCAATGTCTTTGGCGCCTTCAGGCTCGTGATGGAAATGAGGGCGAGACAGACTGCGCGGCAGGCCGCTGCGAAGGCAGCGCAGCCCCATCGCAAGGACAAAGGATGACCCCGCACCGACGGCTGGCGCTTGCGTGCGTGGCGGTGGTGGCGATCGGCAACTCGGGATGCAGCGAACGAAGCGCGCACGACCCGTATGCACTGATGGAAGGCCAAGGCATCTACAAGGTCGAGTGCGCCGCCTGTCACGGTGCCAACCTTGAAGGCCAGGCGGACTGGCAAACACGCCGACCCGATGGAAAGCTGCCCGCGCCGCCGCACGACGCGACCGGCCATACCTGGCATCACCCCAGTGAACAGCTGGCTGCCATCGTCAAGTTCGGCATGGTGCCTCCCAACGCGCCGCCGGGTTACGTCTCCGACATGCCCGCCTTTGGCGGCAAGCTCACCGATGCGCAGATCGACAACGTATTGGCCTGGATCGAAAGCCAGTGGCCGCAGGAGATCCTGACGCAGCGAGCGGAGAGGCTGAAGCACCGCTGACCCGTGTGGGTCTTGCACCGTGAATGGCGAGGCAACAGGGGCCGCCAGGCGCGGCGCCTTCAGCGGCAGCCGCCAGCGCCAGCTGCGCGTGCGGTCCGGTCTGCCATCACGGTCGCCAGCGCCACCACGGCGACCAGCGGCGCCAGCGCCGCGTGCGGCGCCTGCATCGGCCACAGCGTGGCGCCAGTGATCGCGCACCAGGCCAGCGGCAGCGGCCACAGCCAGGCCGGCGACGGCCGCAGCAGCAACACGGCCAGCGTCAGCAGCACGGTCGGGTCCGGCATCAGGCCGAACCATTCGGCCTGCGCGACCGGCCGCCCCATCAGCAGCGGCAGCGCCGGCCACACGATGAGCGAGACGCCGGCGATGGCGATGGCGATCCGCACGCGGGCCGGCGGCGCCCGTCGGCGTCCGCAGGCCGGGTGCAGCGCCCAGGCGCCCATCAGCAGGGCCTGCAGCCCGAAGCCGGCGGCGAACCACGGCGCCGCCCATTGCACGCTGGCGAAGCGCTGCAGGTGCCAGGCCCAGGCCACGACCAGCCAGGCCCCGGCCAGCGCCGCCCAGACCGCGCGCGCGGCGCGCGGCGAAAGGCGCCGCCAGGCCGCCCACACGATGGCCACGCCCAGCGCCTGGGCCAGCATCTGCGCCGGCCACCAGGCGGCGTTGTGCAGCTCGAACAGGCGCTGGTAGGTCGACGCCGAGAACAACAGGAAGTCCTCGAGCCCGTAGCGCCCCCACTCGACCATCGGGCGGATCGGCGACCGTGCGCCCGGGTCAGCCGACGAGCGACCGCACCTGCGCGGCGATGCGCCCGCGCAGCGCCGCGTCGGGCATCGGTCCGTGCGCGGCGGCCATGTTCTGGCGCAAGTGGTCGACGCGCGAGGTCGCCGGGATCGCGCAGGTCACGGCCGGGTGCGAGACGATGTGCTTCAGCACCAGCTGGGCCCAGCCGTCGCAGCCCAGTTCGGCGGCGAAGCCGGGCAGCGGGTGCGGTGCCAGCGCGTCGAGCAGCACGCCCTGGCGGAACGGCCGGTTGGCGATCACCGCGATGCCGCGCTCGGCGGCCAGCGGCAGCAGGCGCCACTCGGCCTCGCGGTCGGCGGGGTTGTAGGTCAACTGCACGAAGTCGATCGGGTGGCGGCGCATCACCGCCTCGACGTCGTCGTGGCGCCGCCCCTCGGACGTCGTGATGCCGACGAAGCGGACGCGACCAGCGGCCTTCATCTCCTGCAGCATCGCCAGCTGGTCCTCCCAGGCGAGCAGGTTGTGCACCTGCAGCAGGTCGAAGCGCGGCACGCCCCACAGCCGGCGCGAGGCCTCGACCTGCGCCGGGCCGCGCGCGGCCGAGCCGGTCCAGACCTTGTCGGCCGAGAACAGGCCCGGCGGACGGCCCAGGCGCGCCAGCGCGTCGCCGATCACGGCCTGCGACGAGCCGTACATCGGGGACGAGTCCAGCATGCCGCCGCCGGCGGCGAAGAAGGCGCGCAGCACCTCGGCCACGTTCGCGCGCGCCGCCGCGTCGTCGCCGACGTTGAAGGTGATCCAGCTGCCCAGGCCGATCACCGGCAGCGTGCCGCCGCCGGACGGCAGCGGCTTGCGCAGCGGCGCGGTCGACGCGGCGTCGGCCGGTGCGGCCCACGCAGCGCCGGCCAGGCCCGCCAGACCCACCGTCGCGCCTGCGATCAGACCGACCCCGCGCTGCAGCGCCGCGCGGCGCGCGCCGTCGGCCGACGCGGGATGCGGCGCGCGACCGCTCGGCGACGTCGGTGCCGCCTTGCCGCGGCGGCCGCCGTGCGAAGGCCGCCTCGCCGTCATCCCTTCTTGAAGAAGCCGAGCTTGCCGAGGATGAAGATCAGCAGCGCCGCGCCGGCGATCGCGACGAGGAAGCGGCCGATCCCGCCGACCAGCGCGATCCCGAACAGCCCGGCGATCCAGAACCCGAGCGACGAGCCGACGACGCCGACCAGTACGTTGGCGATCAGGCCCATCTGCGGGTTCGTCTTCATCAGGATGCTGGCCAGCCAGCCGACGATGCCGCCGATGACGATGGAAAGAATGAAGCCCATGCGTGTCTCCTTCGATGCGTGTATGGTCCGCGCGCGCTCAGCGCAGCCCCTTGCCGACCATGCGCAGGATGTCGTCCAGCGGGTTGCCGTTGCCGTCGAGCTCCGGCATCGTGGCCAGCCCGCCGCCGGCGACGGCACGGCTGACGTCCTTCGAGCCGAAGATCTGCCCCAGCAGGTCGTTGCCGCGGTTCAGGTCGGTCGGCTGCGGCGCCAGCAGGTTGTCCAGCAGCCCGCCACCGCCGAGCTGACCGAGAAGGCCGCCCAGGGCCTCGACGCCGCTGGCCGCCCGGCGCTCGTCGACACCCAGCTCGCGCGCGATGGACTGGAGGCCGCCCTTCTGGGCAAGGAGGTCGGTGATCTGCATGACGTGCTCCTGTCTGTCGGATCGATCGGACAACGGGGTCCGCCCATGTGCGAAGCCAACGCGACGAGTTTCGCACACCGACCGCGGTCAGACCGGTGCCGCTGCCGCCGTCCCCACGCGCAGATGGGCCCCCTGCGCCAGCAGCTCGCGCTGCAACGCACCGATCCCGACCGCGCGCGGCGCCACGCCGTCGCGCACCGCGAGCGCCGCCGCCACGCCCGCCGCCTGCCCGGTGACCCAGCACTGCGGGATCTCCCGCATGAAGCCGTGCGAGTGGGGGTCGCAGGACACGTGCCGCCCACAGGCCAGCAGGCCGTCCAGCCGCTCGGGCACCAGCGCGCCGTAGGGTATCGAGATGTTGGGAAAGCGCGGGTTGACCGAGGGCGTGACGCCGACCTCGTCGGGCCGCGGCACACCGTCCTCCCAGCGCCGACGCAACACGGCGTCGACGCCCTTCAGCCGGCGCGCGTGGCGCACGCCGATCTGCGGCGCCGACTGCAGCAAGTGCGCGCGCTCGAAGCCGGGCGCGTGGGCGCGGTAGAAGTCCAGGTGCGCCGCCATCGCGCGGTGCGATCGCACCTCGACCGCCGTCAGGTCGTCGACGTCGAGTGCCGAGTAGCCGCTCTGGCGCGGGCCCATGAAGAGCGCGATGTCGTCGCGCCAGGACACGAACGGGCGCTCGAACAGACCGCAGGCCGCGCGTCCGGCGTCCATGAAGGCGGCGAAGGCCTGCGGCGCGCCGGTGCGAAAGGCGATCCAGCGTGCCATGTCGACGCCGCCGAACAGCCAGGCGGTGTTCATGCAATGGTGGATGTCGCCGCGCTCGATGTCGTCGTCGAAGGCCGCCCCGGCGCGCGCGAAGAGGTCGCCATCGCCGGTGGCGTCGACGACCACGCGCGCGCGCACCGCCATGCGCCCGGCCTTGCTCTCGAAGGTGACGCCGCACACGCGGCCGGCATCGACGATCGGCTCGCAGGCCCAGGCGTGGTAGGCCAGCCGCACGCCGCGCTCGAGGCAGAGCTCCTGGCTCGCCAGCTTCAGCCGCTCGGGGTCGATCGTCGGCGACCAGGTCACGACGCCGTGGAAGGCTGCCGTGCGCGGCGCCCAGCGGGCCGCCTTGCCGACGTCGCGCGTGCCCCAGTCGGCCCGCTCGGGCCCGGCGATGGCGTCGGGCGGCAGGCGGTCGAGAACCTCCTCGGCAAAGCCGCGGATGACGAGTTCGCCCGTCCAGTCCGTCATGCGGTCGATCCAGATCACCAGACCGCCGGTCGACAGACCCCCGAGGTGGTTGTAGCGCTCGAGCAGCAGCACGTCGGCGCCCGCACGCGCCGCGGCGACGGCGGCGGCCGTGCCCGACGGTCCACCACCGACCACCAGCACCTGGCAGTCACCGTAGATCGGGATGTCGCGTGCCGGCTCGTGATGGGTTCCCGCGGGAGCACGGGACGCAGAGCCATCCCGCCCGTCGCGGCCGTAGAAGTCGGACTCGAGGATGCGCTCGTCGCCGCGCGTCACGCGGTGCACGGTCGGTGTGTCGCCCATGGCCTCGAGTGTGACCCGCCGTGCGCGCGGTCGGGCCGAGGGCTTGCCCTGAAGATCCTGCAGGCACCGGACGCCGCCGCGTGTACATCGTGTTTCGACATGCAAGCGTCATGGTCTTAAGCTCTACGGTTTCGCTCAACCTACACCCCTCCCCGCCATGCTCGGACGCTCCAAACCGGTCGTCTTCGACCCCTACCGTGGCCGAAGATCCAGCCGTGTGCCGCGCTGGCTGTGGCTGCTGCTGGCAGGCGTCGTCGCCGGCGCTGCCGGCGTCATCGGCGTGCAGGAGCGGCTGCTGCCGCCGCGCCTGTCGGCCGCCGAGACGGCTCGCCTGCGCACCACGCTCGACCAGACCGCCGCCGAGCGCGACCGCCTGCAGTCGGAGCTGACGGGCACGTCGAAGGCACTCGACGAGGCCCGCACCGCCCTGGCCGACCTGAAGGCGTCGACATCGTCGATGGCCGAGCACGCCAAGGGCTTCGGCGACGACCTGTCCTTCCTGGTGGACGCGCTGCCGCCCGATCCACGGTCCGGCACCGTGGCCGTCCGTGCGGCGCGCATCTCCGCTCGCCAGGGAGTGCTGGACTTCGCCGTCGCCTTGTCGCACGAAGGTCGGCCGATCGACGCCGTGCTCGAGCTGTCGGTCAGCGGCCGCACAGCCGAGGGCGGCGACCGGCGCGCCAGCCTGCAGCCAGTCTCCCTGCGGCTCCCGCCCCGCCACGTCGCGCGCGGCAGCGTGCCGCTGCCGGCCGGATTCACGCCCGATCTGGCGACCGTCAGCGTGCTCGACAAGGCGGGCGGACGCCGGCTGGGCATGCGCATCGTGCGCGTGAACTGAGCCCGCCATGGGCACCGGCATGGGGCCATGCCCCCGCTGGCGGGTGCTCAGGCTGCCCCTGATGCTGCCTGACTGTCGGCTTCGCGCTGGACCGCCCCCCGCACCTTGGCCGTCGGGCCGTCCTGCCTGCGTCGCTGCTGATCCGCGAGCGGACTGAGTCGGGGGGCCGTCGAGCGACCGCGGCCAGCCGGAACGCGCGGACGCCACGCGGGTGCGTCCGGCATTCTGCAACGCCGGACCTTCGTGCGGATCCTTGAGAATCGATGCGATGGCCCGCATGCGGTTCACGAGGACTTCCGACGAGACTGCGCCGACGCCGCGGCCCGATGCGGCGCCGAGGCGATCTCGTCGGACCACCGGGCGCCGGCCGCCGCCGAGCCAGCGCGCGGCGCGTGAACGCAGATCCGTCGCGGTCGCCTTGCTGCTGTCGGTGCTGATGCACGCGATGCTGTTCAACCTGGAGTTGGGCGGCGACGGACTGGGGCTCCCAGGCGCCATCGCCCCCTGGCGAGATCGACGGATCACGGCGCCCGATCTGCGCATCGTGCTCGTCCCGGCGCCCGCCACACCAGGTCAGCGCCCCGTCGAGCCAGTCGCTGAGACGTTGCCGCGGGCGCCGATCGCACCTCGCGCTGGCGATGAACCGACACCGACGCCTACGGTGTCGGCCGCACCGCGCCCGCCAGCCGGGACAGAGGCGGCCACGCCCGCTGCGCTTCCGACGACCACGACCGATGCGACGCGAGACGCCCCGGCGCGTGCGCTCGCGAGGGCCGCGCCCGAACGGGAAGAGGCGCCCGATCGAGCGGCCCCTGCGCCACACGCGGCTCCGATCGCCGTCGACGCGAGGCCGCGAGAAGCACGCTCGGCGACTCGAGATCCCGACGATGTCACGCAGGAGGGGTTGCAGCAGGAAGCGGCTCAGCCAGAGGCGCAGCGGCAAGAAGCGGCGCGGCTCGAGGCCGCCCGACCGGAGGTCGAGCGCCTGGCGGAGGCTGAGCGGCAGGTCGAGGCCGAACTGGAGGCGCAGCAGGAGGAGGCTGCGCGTCTCGAGGCCGCACGGCTGGAAGCCGAGCGACACGCTGCGGCCCAACTGGAGGCCCAGCGGCAAGAGGAAGCCCGTGAGGAAGCGGCGCGTGTCGAGGCCGCACGGCTGGAGGCCGAGCGTCAGGCCGAAGCCGAGCGGCAAGCGGCGGCCCTCCTGGAGGCACAGCGGCAGGAGGTCGCCCGTGAGGAAGCTGCGCGTCTCCAGGCCGCGCGGCTGGAGGCGGAGCGCCAGGCGGAAGCCGAGCGACACGCTGCGGCCCTCCTGGAGGCACAGCGGCAGGAGGCGGCACGGCTGGACGCAGCACGTCTCGAGGCCGCACGGCTGGAAGCCGAGCGACACGCTGCGG
>CAZQPN010000004.1:13861-34392 GCA_964595215.1 uncultured Rubrivivax sp.
CTGGACGCAGCACGTCTCGAGGCCGCACGGCTGGAAGCCGAGCGACACGCTGCGGCCCAGCTGGAAACCCAGCGGCAGGAGGCCGCCCGTGAGGAAGCCGTGCGTCTCGAGGCCGCGCGGCTGGAGGCGGAGCGCCAGGCGGAAGCCGAGCGACACGCTGCGGCCCTCCTGGAGGCACAGCGGCAGGAGGCGGCACGGCTGGACGCAGCACGTCTCGAGGCCGCACGGCTGGAAGCCGAGCGACACGCTGCGGCCCAGCTGGAAACCCAGCGGCAGGAGGCCGCCCGTGAGGAAGCGGCGCGTCTCGCGGCCGCGCGGCTGGAGGCCGAGCGCCTGGCGCAGGTCGAGCGGCAGGCCGAAGCAAGACGGGAAGCGGTGCTGCGGGCCATCGGACGCCAGCTCGACGAGGAAGCCGCGCAGCGGGAGGCGGCTGCCTCTCCCGCTCAGGCACCCGGCACGCTTCCGTTGACGTTGAGCACCGCGCGCCGAGTCAGGCTGTGGGGTCGTAGTCACCCCAATACCGAGGTCGTCGAGTACGCCGAGGCATGGGCACGCAAGATCCAGTTCAACACGCCGGTCGACACAGTCCGAGAGATCGCCCAGCGGCCGCACACGGCCCCGATGGTGACGGTGTCCATCCGGAGCGACGGCTCCGTGGAGTCGGTGACCATCGTCGTCTCGAGTGGCGCACGCGCGGTCGATGACGCGATAAGGCGCATCGTGGAGCAGCACCGGCCGTACCCTGCGTTTCCGCCTGCACTGGCCCGCGACGTCGACGTGATCGAAATCCGCCGGACCTGGACCTTCGACATCGCCGTGCGGTTGCAGTGAGCCGCCCTCAGCCGAGGGATCCACCGGCCAGCCACGTCGATGCCCCGCCCCAGGCCAGCCCGACGCGACGCGACCGACCCTGGTCCCGGGCGCCGCCGACCTGACACCGCCCGGTCATGAAACCGTCGCTTTCGAGGGGTCCACTCGGGCGGATGACAGTGCCTCGCGTCCTGCCGGATGTTGCCGCTCCGCTCGACCCCTCGGCGTCGAGCAGAGACGACGACGTCGGGCATGCCGCCGCATCCCACCGCCTGCCGACCGCCATTGCTTCGGCCCGTGCTGCCGCCCTGCCCTCGTCGCCCCGTCCGGATGCGGACCACGTGCCATGGGACCGTTCGGCCTGCGAAGACCTGATCGCGGCGTTGCAGACGCTGCGCGCGGCCATGCAGGCCCAGCAGGCGGAATTGGCGCCGCAACTCGACGTCATCGCGCCCGGGCAGGCGGTCAGCGCGATCAACCTCGCGCACTATCTGGCGTTGCGCAGGCACGACCTGCGGGGCCTGCAGGACCGGCTGGCCGCGCTCGGCCTGTCGTCGCTCGGGCGTGCGGAGACGCACGTGCTGGCGACCGTCGACAAGGTGCTCGGCATCCTCCACCGACTGTCCGGTCGGCCCTGGCGCGTGCCGGGCGACGAGCCCGTCGGCGCCCACACGGGTCCGGAGCGCCTCGCCGCGCAGGCCCGCGCGCTGCTCGGCCCGACACCGGCGCGTGGCGCGCGCATCATGGTGACGCTTCCGGCGGCGGCGGCGGCCGACGATGCCCTCGTGAACGCCCTCGTCGACGGTGGCCTCGACGTCGCCCGCATCAACTGCGCCCACGACGACGCCGCGACCTGGGCCGCGATGGCGGGACGGGTGCGCCACGCCGCGCGACGCGCCGGACGCGAGGTACGCGTGCTGATGGACCTGGGCGGGCCCAAGCTGCGTACCGGTGAGCTGCCGGCAGGCGAGCCGGTGCTGAAGCTGCGACCGCGCCGCGACGCCTACGGTCGCGTCGAGGTGCCGGCGCGGCTGGGGCTGCAGCCCGCCGGGTCGCCCCGCCCCTTGGCGGGGGTCGAGGCCAGCATCGGCGTCGACGCCACGTGGCTGCGTGCCCTGGCACCGGGCGATCGGATCGATCTGACCGACGCCCGCGGCGCGCGCCGGCAGCTGACCGTGACCGCGCGTCTGCGCGGTGGCGTGTGCGTGCACAGCGACCGCAGCGTGTACCTGGTCGGATCGACCCTGCTGCGCCGCCACGGCGCCCGCGACGGGCCGCGCAAGTCGCCCGTCGCGGGGCTGCCTGCGCCCGCCGCCGGGTTGCGGCTGCAGCGCGGCGATCGGCTGCGCCTGGTGCGCGACGGGCTGGCGCGACCTGCCGAGCCCGCGACCGGCGGCCGGCGCGCCAGGCCGGCGGCGATCGCCTGCACGCTGCCGGAGGCGCTCGAGTCGGCGCGCAAGGGCGAACGGATCTGGTTCGATGACGGGCGCATCGGCGGCGTCGTCCGGCGGCGGCTGAAGGACGCGATCGAGGTCGAGATCGTGCATGCTGCCGATGGCGGATCGGTGCTGCGTGCCGACAAGGGCATCAACCTGCCCGACACGCAGCTCGCGCTGCCGGCGCTGACCGACCGCGACCGCGAGGACCTCGCCAGCGTGCTGCTGCACGCCGACATGGTGGGCTTGTCGTTCGCACAGTCGGCATCGGATGTGACGGCGCTGCAGGACGAGCTGCAGCAGCGCGGAAGATCGGACATGCCCATCGTGCTCAAGATCGAGACCCGGCGCGGCTTCGAGGCCCTGCCGCAGATGCTGCTGGCGGCGATGCGTGCGCCGGTCTACGGGGTCATGATCGCGCGCGGCGACCTGGCGGTGGAGTGCGGCTACGAGCGCATGGCCGAGGTGCAGGAGGAGATCCTCTGGGCCTGCGAGGCCGCGCATGCCCCTGTCGTCTGGGCCACGCAGGTGCTGGAGTCGATGGCGCGCACCGGCTTGCCGTCGCGCGCCGAGATCACGGACGCGGCGATGGGCGCACGCGCCGAGTGCGTGATGCTCAACAAGGGTCCGCACATCGTCGACGCGCTGCGCGCGCTGGACGACATCCTGCGCCGGATGCGGTCCCACCAGACGAAGAAGCGCCCGCTGCTGCGGGCGCTCCGCGCCTGGGCATCACCGGCGGCCTGATCCGGCCGCCAGGGGTGGATCGGCCGGCCACCCTGCCGACGCCAGCGGACCCGGCCCGTGCGCCTGCCGATCGATGGCCAGCCAGTACGCCTGCCCGATGGCGTCGCCGATGAGGCGCCAGTCGAGGACGGCCGCCGTGCGCCGCGCCTCGCGGCCGAGCCGTTGCGCGAGGCCGGTGTCGTCGCCCAGGCGCGTGGCCAGGCGCAGGAAGGCCGCCCTGTCACCGAGCGGTGCGATCAGGCCGTTGTGCCCGTCGCGGATCAGCTCTGCGGCAGCGGCGTGGTCGTAGGCCAGCACCGCCAGGCCGCTGGCCATGGCCTCGGGGACGACGTTGCCGAAGGTCTCCGTCGTGCTGGCGAACAGGAACAGGTCGGCCGACGCATAGTGCGCGGCCAGGGCAGCGCCATGCTGCTGTCCGGCGAACACCGCCTCGGGGCAGCGCTCCATCAGGCGCGCACGGTCCGGCCCGTCGCCGACCAGCACCAGCCGCGCATCGGGTCGCCGTGCATGCAGCGCACGGAACGCGTCCACCACGGCGTCCAGGTTCTTCTCCCGCGCGAGCCGACCCACGCAGATGGCGACCGGCGCATCCGGGCTCGCGCCCCAGCGGGCGCGCAGCCCGTGGTCGCGCTGCGCGGGATCGAAGCGCTGCGCGTCCACCCCGCGCGACACGACGCGCAGCCGTTCATACCCCTGGGCGGCGAGAGACGCGCGCAGTCGCTCGGTGGGCACCATCGTGAACGCGGTACGGTTGTGGAATCGGCGCAGGTAGGCCGCGATCGGATCGTGCAGCCAGGCCGCGCCATAGTGGTGGCTGTAGGCGTGGAAGTTGGTTCGGAAGTCCGACACCACGGGCAGGCCCAGGCGGCGCGCCGCACGCAGCGCCGACCAGCCGAGCGGGCCTTCGGTCACCAGGTGCACGACATCCGGGCGCTGCTGGCGCCAGATGCGCACCAGCGTGCGCGTCGCCGGCAGGCCCATGCGCAGCCCGGGGTAGCGCGGCACCGGCCATCCCGGCAGCAGATGCTCCGACACGCCGCCATCCGATCCGGCCGCGCCCGGCGCCGGGCAGTCGTCACCCGCCGATGGCGCGCCCGGCTGGCGCGGCCGCACCAGCTGCAGCCGGTGGCCCGCGCGCGACAGTTCGCCCACCACGCGCGCCGTCGTCATGGCGACGCCATTGACCTCGGGCGGGTAGGTCTCGGTGACCAACGCCACGCGCAGCCGGCCGTCGGGGCGCGGCGCCCGGGGGAACGGCGTGATGCCGTCGACCTGCGCACGCGCAATGTCCGGCACCGTGTCGCCGAAGTCGGGCTGGGTGTCGACGAAGGCCTCGCCGGGCATGGCAGCGGTGGCGGGCAGCGCGAGCTCACGCGGGTGATGGCGTTTCAACGGCGGACCCCTCGAAGAACGGCGCTCGCGCGCCACGCCACGCATCGTCGTCCCTGAAGAACACAGTTCGATGACAACGATGGACCGCCGCCCCCGAGCGGTCCGAGAACGCACAACGGTCATCGGACCGTCATGCCGCATTCACGGCCGGCGACGAGCATCGCCGTCGCCAGGGCGGTCTGGCGGTCGCGTGTCGATCCACCCTGGCATCCGCACCACCCACACGAGGAGACCCGGTGAACCACATGCTCCGCGAACTGGCCCGGCAGCGCTGGGACGACCACCGCTACTACCACCACAGCCGCATCAACCAGAGCCTGCACCTGGTCAGTGCGTTGTGCTTCATCGCCGCCTACGGGCTGCTGTTCATCGATCCGGCCGCGGCTGCCCTGCTGGCGTGGGGCGTGTCGATGACGACCCGGCAGGCGGGCCACTTCTTTTTCGAGCCGCGCGACTACGACCATGTCAACCAGGCCACGCACGCGCACAAGGAAGCCATCAAGGTCGGCTACAACCTGCGTCGCAAGGTCGTGCTGATGACGGCCTGGGCGCTGGTGCCGGTCGCCCTTTTCCTGCAGCCTTCGCTGTTCGGCCTCATCGAGCCGGCCACGGACCTCGCGGGCACCCTGCACGACCTTGGCATCGCCTGGCTCGCACTCGGCGTCGGCGGGCTGCTGCTGCGCGTCGCACAGCTGGCCGTGCAGCAGAGCCTGTTCACCGGCCTCGTGTGGGCGACCAAGATCGTCACCGATCCCTTCCACGACGTCATGCTGTACTGGCGTGCGCCGTGGCACCTGCTGCGCGGCGAGCTGATCGACCCGATGCAGCACGCCCAGCGGCGATGATTCCGGCTCGCAAATCCTGGGCTCGGCCGCGCTAGGCGCTCGAAGGGCGCCAGTGACCGATCAGCTCCCGCAGCAGACCGCGCCGGATCGTCTTGTCGGTGAGCGCCGGATGCTGCCACCACCAGCCGTCGGCCTGCATCTCGCGCGCTGCCGTGACGAAGCGTTCGGCCACCTCGGCGAACGCGGCGTCGGGGAAGTCGAGCGTGAAGATCAGTCGCCCGGTGCCGACCCAGCTCAAGGCCAGCCCGTGCTTGCGCAGGTAGAACTGCAGCATCCAGTTGTAGCGCGACGGTCGCGTGTAGCCGACCGTCCAGACCGACTGCAGGTGCGCTACCTGGACCGGCACGCCGGCCTCGGCCAGCGCGTGGTTGAACGCCCGCGCACGGGTGTCCCAACGCGCGTCGGCGCCGTCGTAGGCGCGGCTGAAGTCGCCACGCGCCAGGCGCGAGAGGAAGGCATCCATCGCACCCATCACGTACGGGTGCGCGTTGAAGGTGCCGCGGGCGAAGCACAGGTCCGCGGGCCGGTCCTCGCGGTAGCGCTTCATCAGCGCGCCCCGGCCGCAGACGACGCCGACCGGCAGCCCGCCGCCCACCGTCTTGCCGTAGGTCACCATGTCCGCTTGCACGCCGAAGTAGGCCTGCGCGCCGCCGGGCGCGAGCCGGAAGCCGAGGAAGACCTCGTCGAAGATCAGCACGATGCCGCGCTCGGTGCAGACTTGGCGCAGCTCGCGCAGCCAGGCCGTGTACGCGTCGCGGTCGAAGCGCGCACGGCGCGAGCTGTCGACGAGCGTCGAGTCGCCCGGCGCCGGCCGGTTCGGGTGCAGCGCCTGCAGCGGGTTGACGAGCACGCAGGCGATGTCGCGCCGCGTGCGCAGCACCTGCAGGGTTCGCGGGTCCATCTCGCGCAGCGTGTGAGTGTGGCGCGGCATCACGGGATTGCCCGGGCCCGGCTGCACATCCTCCCACCAGCCGTGGTAGGCGCCGCAGAAGCGCACCAGATGGCTGCGCCGCGTGTGGTAGCGCGCCAGCCGCACGGCCTGCATCACGGCCTCGGTGCCGGACATGTGGAACGAGACCTCGTCCAGCCCCGAGATGCGCTTGAGCCGCTCGACGTTGCGAAGCACCACCGGGTGCAGGCTGCCCAACACCGGGCCGAGGTCCTGCACGAGCGCACTGCCCTCGGCGATGCACTGCTTGTACAGGTCAACGCCGAACACGTTGACGCCGTACGAGCCGGTGAGGTCGAAGAAGCGGTTGCCGTCGAGGTCGGTCAGCGTCACGCCGGAGGCGGCCTGGACGACCGACGGCACGCGCAGGTGCTCACGCAGCACGCGGCTGTACTGGAAGGGCACGCGGTAGGCTCCGGTGAACTGGAGGTCGGACAGCCCCTCGGCCGCCTCGCGGCTGGCCGCCAGCGAGCGCGGGCCATGGGCCTGCATGTGCGACGCCAGCCGCGCCAGGCCGGCACGGCGCTGCGCGGCCACCTCTGGCGGTGCGCCGTCCGAGGCGAAGAAGCGTGCCTCGTCGTAGCTGACGCCCGGCAGCCAGGACGCGACACGCCGGGCCATGCGCGCATGGCCGGCCAGCGAACGGTGCTTGGCCCGCGACAGCTGCAGGCGACGGTGCGCCGCCGGCACGGCGGCGGCCAGCAGGGCTGCGGCAGCCAGGGCCACGGCGGTGAGCATGAAGGAAGGGGTCATGGTTGGGCACAGGAGTGAAGACCGCAGTGGACACGCCACCCGTTGACAAGCCGATGAAAACGCCGCCCGTCACCGCGGCCGCAACGGCCATCGAGCGTCTCCCCTGGCACCGTCGGCTGCTGCTGCAGGAGGACCTGAACTTTCTCCTGACCAACCGCGTGCCACGGCTGGCGCTGACAAGGCTGATGGGCTGGTTCAGCCGCATCCGCAGCCCGGTGCTGACGCGCCTGTCGATCGCCGTGTGGCGCGGGTTCACCGACCTCGACCTGTCCGACGCGCAGGCGCAGCACTTCGAGAGCCTGCACGCATGCTTCACGCGCGCGCTCAGGCCTGGCGCCCGCCCGCTCGACCCTGACCGCGGCATGCTGCTCAGCCCCTGCGATGCCATCGTCGGCGCCTGCGGCGAGGTGCAGGGCACGACGGTGTTCCAGGCCAAGGGCTTCCCCTACCGCATCGAGGACCTGCTGGGCAACGATGCCGGCGCCGCAGGCGATGCCGCCCGCCATCGCGACGGCGTCTTCGTCACGCTGCGCCTGACCTCGGCGATGTACCACCGCTTCCACGCCCCCGACGACGCCCGGCTCGAGCATGTGCGCTTCTTCCGCGGCGACACCTGGAACGTCAACCCGATCGCGCTGGCGCGCGTCGAACGCCTGTTCTGCCGCAACGAGCGTGCCGCGCTGCGCCTGCGGCTGGATGCCGATGGTGCGACGTTGACGCTGGTGCCGGTGGCCGCCATCCTCGTGGCCAGCCTGCGCCTGCACGCGCCGCCGCTGCACCTGCACCAGGGCTACCGCGGATCGGCGGACATCCGGTGCGACGTGCCGCTGCTGCGCGGGCAGGAGCTCGGCTGGTTCGAGCATGGCTCGACCGTCATCGTGTTCGCGCCGCGCGGCTTCACGCTCGCGCCCGGCATCGCCTGCGGCCAGCGCATTCGCGTCGGCCAGGCCCTGCTGCAGCGTCCCGTCACCGCCAGCTCCCCTGAGGGCGCGGCGTCATCGGGCGGACACGCGGCCGCCACAGCATGGAGCGCACGCGACGGCGTGCACCGGACGGCGGACACCGCGGTCGCGCGACAACCATCGACCACGGATGGCCGACCATGACGACACTCGATCTCGTCTTCTTCAACGCCGGCGGCGGACACCGGGCCGCCGCCGAGGCCCTCCAGGCCGTGCTGGCAGACACGCATCCGCACTGGCGGGTGCGGCGCGTCGACCTGTTCCAGGTGCTCGACCCTGGCGGCCAGTTCCGGCGCCTGACCGGCTTCGCGCCCGAGGCCTACTACAACAAGCGGCTGGCCACCGGCTTCACGCTCGGACTGGCGCAGGAGCTCCGGCTGCTGCAGGCCATGATCCGCTGGGCCCACGCGCCGATGGTGAAGCGGCTGAACAGGCACTGGCGCGCCGCGCCGGCGGACGGCGTCGTCTCGCTGGTGCCCAACTTCAACCGCGCGATCGCCGACGGGCTCGGTGCCGCGCGGCCCGGCACGCCCTTCGTCACCGTGATGACGGACCTGGCCGACCACCCGCCGCACTTCTGGATCGAGCCGCGCCACACGCAGCATCTGGTCTGCGGCACCGCGCGCGCCGCAGGGCAGGCGCTGGCACTGGGCCTGCCCGGGTCGTCCGTGCACCGCGTCTCGGGCATGCTGCTGCGGCCTGCGTTCTACGCGGCGCAGGACACCGACCGCGCGGCGGCGCGGCGCGCGGTCGGGCTGGATGGCGCCGCGCCGGTGGGAGTGGTGATGTTCGGCGGCCACGGCGCCGCGACGATGAAGCGCATCGCCGCGGCGCTGCCGGACCGGCCGCTGATCCTGCTGTGCGGCCACAACCGCGCGCTGGCCGACGCCCTGCGGGCGCAGCCGTCGATGGCGCCGCGCGTCGTCGTCGGCTTCACGCCCGACGTCGCGCACTGGCTGCGCCTGGGTGACTACTTCATCGGCAAGCCGGGGCCGGGCAGCCTGAGCGAGGCCCTGCACTGCGGCCTGCCGGTGCTGGTCGCGCGCAACGCCTGGACGATGCCGCAGGAGCGCTTCAACACCGACTGGGTGCAGGCCGAGGACGTCGGTCTCGTCTTGCCCGGATTCGCACAGGTCCGCGACGGCGTCGAGCGGCTCCTTGCGCGGCTGCCGACGCTGCGCGCTCACGCGGCAGGCATGCGCAACCGCGCGCTGTTCGAACTGCCGCCGCTGCTCGAGCGACTGATCGCGGGGGACCGGCCACGGGCGCCGATCGCTGTCGGCACGGCGCCCGCATGCCCTGCGGAGCCGGCCCCCGTCGCCTGAACGCGCGCCGCCTCGGGCGGTCGATGGCGCGAACCCGTCAGGCCACGCCCCCCCGTTCACAAAGCTGTCGACGAACCGTCACGCCGGCGTCGCGGCCGACCGTGATGATGACCTTCCATGCAACGCGACCTGCCCTGGCCGCCCCTGCCGTCGCCATCGGACGACGACGGGCTCCCGACGCGCCTGCATGTGCGCACGGTGTGGATCTCCGACCTGCACCTCGGCACGCCCGGCTGCCAGGCCACGGCACTGCTGGATTTCCTGCGCAGCGTCGAGTGCGAAACGCTGTACCTGGTCGGCGACATCATCGACGGCTGGCAGCTGCGCCGCCAGTGGTACTGGCCGCAGGCGCACAACGACGTCGTCCAGAAGCTGCTTCGCAAGGCGCGCAAGGGCACGCGCGTGGTCTTCGTGCCGGGCAACCACGACGAGTTCGCACGCCGCTACGTCGACCACAACTTCGGCGGCGTCGACGTCGTCGAGGAGTGCATGCACCTGACCGCCGACGGCCGCCGGCTGTGGGTGACGCACGGTGACTACTTCGACGGTGTCATCCAGTGCGCCAAGTGGCTCGCGCACGTGGGCGACCGGGCCTATGAGACGACACTGAAGGTCAACCGCCACCTGAACTCGCTGCGCGCCCGCCTGGGGCTGCCGTACTGGAGCCTGTCGCGCTACCTCAAGCTCAAGGTCAAGCGCGCGGTCAGCTACGTGAGTGACTTCGAGATGGCGGTCGCGCGCGAGGCGCGCGCACGCGGGGCCGACGGTGTGGTGTGCGGCCACATCCACCACGCCGAGCTGCGCGAGATCGACGGCGTGCTGTACGCGAACGACGGCGACTGGGTGGAGAGTCTCACGGCCTTGCTCGAGCACGCCGACGGGCGGCTCGAGATCCTGGACTGGGCGGCCTGGGCGTCCGCGACCGCCGACCTGCCCGCCGCCGCGCCTGCCATCGCGTCCGATCCGGTGGTCGCGCCAGCCTGACGGTGCCGCACGGCGGACGCGGCGAAGCGCGTCCGCTTCGCTGCGGACCGGCCCTGGGTCTCGGATCACCGCACGCGCCAGCGCGTCAGCCGGCTGTCGATCGGCTCACCGCCGTGCGGGCGCCACCGCTCGTCGACGGTCTCCACCGCACCAGCCTCGGCCAGTGGCTCGATGTCGCGCGCGGTGGCGTCGTCGACATGGTCGTCTTCCAGCCGCGTCCCTGCCAGTGCGCCACAGGATGGCCCGGTGCACGGATCACGCTCGTGTAGCCCGCGAACGCGACGTCGCGATGACAGGCCGGCGCCGCAGCGGGTCATGACAGCCCACGGTGGATGCGATGTCCATTAGCCGGCACAGTCCGCCCCGTTCGATCCCGACCGTACCGCCCATCGCGGGCCGGTCGTTCCCCCCGCGACACCGCAAAGGAATCCTTGTCATGAAGAAGTCACTGATCGCCGCCGCCGTGCTGGCCGCCTCCACGATCCCCGCCCTGGCGCAGCAGGTCACCGTGTACGGTCGGGTCGACCTGTCGATCGCGCAGCGCCCGGGCCAGCCGGACAACCTCGAGATGCGCAACGGTTCCGGCAGCCGCTTCGGCGTGCGCGGCACGGAAGACCTCGGCGGCGGCCTGAGGGCCGTCTTCGGTCTCGAGCATCGCTTCGACGCCGACACCGGGGAGGCCGCCTCTCCCTTCTGGGGCGGCAGGTCGGTCGTCGGCCTGAGCGGCGGCTTCGGCACGATCACCCTCGGCCGCGACGACAACCCGGCCGTCAAGATGGTGCAGGAGGCGGCCGACCCCTGGGCCGGCGACACCGTGGCCGGCAACGGCAACATCTACGACGGCAACATCGGATCAAGCCGCTACAGCAACGCGGTCACCTACCGCGGCAAATTCGGCGGCTTCGAGCTCGGCGCACAGGTGACCGAGGGTGACGGCTTCGACGACCGGCCGCTCAACCTCGCGCTCGCCTACCGGGCGGGCCCGCTGACGATGGCCGTCGGCCACGACAACCCCGGCGACGCCGACGACCAGTGGACCAGCGTGATGGCACGCTACGACTTCGGTGGCTGGGGCGTGTCCGGCCTCTACGGCACCGGCACCGACCGCAACGACCGCGACGTCGACGCCTGGCTGGTGGCGATGACCGCACAGATCGGCGCCGGACAGCTGCGCGCCAGCTACGGCGTGCGGAGCAACGAGGGCGTGAGCGACGACTACAAGCAGTTTGGCGTCGGTTACCACTACGCGTTGTCCAAGCGCACGACCGTGTATGCCGACCTTGTCAACGTCGACCCGGTGGCAAGCGGCCGCGAGAAGACCGGCTACGACGTCGGCATCCGGCACAACTTCTGACCGGCCCCGGGCACGGCAGCGTTTGCCCGCGGAAGTGCCCGGACTCTGCGCGCGACCGGCGACCGCGGGTACGGGATCGCCACCGTCCCCGACGTCGCCCGAGCCGGCACCGGCCCGGCCCCTGAGCATCTGGCGCGTCTTGCGCAAGGAACGCTTGCCCAGGAGAACCTGTTCAGCCAAGCTGTCGTTGTGGACGAGCATCGCGGCGAGCTCAGGCATGCGGGCGGGTCGGACTCGCACAGGAAACCATCCAGGCCGCCGAACGCGCGGCCGATGAAGGATGCTGTCAGGACGTCGCCGCGCTCACGCCCATCCCTTGTCCGCAGCACACAGGCGATGTCCGGGCGCTCATCCAGCACCGCGTGCACCGGGCGGCAAGGACATCGCACGCGGTCGGTGCCGCTGGCCCTGCGGTCTCAACCAACGCTGACGCCCGGCCCGCTGCCGTAGATGCGCCAGTCCGGTGCGCATGGAGACGCGGCCGGCCCCGCCTGACGGGACGGCGACACGGCCGCACCATCCTCGCGCCACGCTCGCGGATCGGCGAAGACCACGCTGCACCCCGAGCACCGGTACAAACCGTTGGCCCGCATGGCGCCCGTGCCGTCGCGGTCAAGCACCGGTCGGTAGCTGCTGGCGCCGCAGGTCCGGCATCGGTTGAGGGGAAGGAGCTGGGACATGGCTGTATGGATCTCCAGTACCATACCGCAGATCCCATACCCGACGCCATCCCCGAACTGGATGCCCATCCTCGACATGAATGACGACAGCCAGATCGTCGTGCCCGACGCCTTCGTCGCGCTGTTCCAGCCGCCAGGGGACCACCGTCCACGTCGACCGACAGAGCCGCGCGAGGTGATCGCCGCCCGCCATGAGCTGTGCGAGGACATGGCGCAGATGCTGACCGAGACGGCACGCCACAAGCTGTTCGAGCTGGGCGTGGCCGAGTCCGACGTGCTGGAGCGCATCTCGCGGGGACTGCGGGCTGAGGGCTCGCCGGTGTCGCCGGCCGAGGCGGGCTGGGTCACCGGGCGGCTGGCGGAACTGCTGGCGTGGCCGTTGCCCGGGTTCTCCGACATCGCCGAGGCAGAGGAACGCGGCCTGCCGCACGACGCCAAGGACTGATCGCTCCAGGGTGACGTCCTGTGGTCCCGCCTGGCGGCCGGCCGACGCGCTGCAACCGGCTCGACGAGCCCGAGGACGGCTCTCGCGAGGCCAGCCTTCGGCGCACGATCTCGCCACGTCGGGAACGTGGCAATGCGACGGCCGCGAACAGCCCACGAGCACGAACGCCGCGTCCGCGCCCTGACGCATCGTCGACGTGCGCATTGCGCAGGTCATGGCATCGGGCGCAGACTCGGGAACCGGTCACGTCACACGTCGAGGAGGCCTGTATGTCCATGCGTGCACTCACATTGGCGTTCGCTGTCCTATGCGCTTCAGGCGGCGCCCAGGCCCAGGGATGCGACGAGGCCGGCTGGAGCGGGCAGATGACGGACCCGGTCGCCCAGGGCGGTCGTCTGTACGACAACTGGTGGGTCACCTGCGGACTTCCCCCACCCCGAGGCACGCATCGGGCCTACCCGACCTCCGGCAAGCAGACCGGGACGGCGACGTGGCGCTGCAAGGAGTGCCATGGCTGGGACTACCGAGGCAAGGATGGCGCCTACGGCACGGGCTCGCATGTCACCGGCATCCCGGGCATCACGCGCTACGCGGCTCGCGACGAGGCGTCGATCGTGGCGATCCTCAAGGACGCATCGCACCGGTTCGACACCGTGATGGGCGGTGCGCCACTGGAACAGCTTGCCCGGTTCGTCAGCCGCGGGCAGTTCGATGCCGGGGCGCGCATCGATGCCACGACGAAGAAAGTGGCAGGCAACGTCGCTGCAGGCGAAGCCATCTTCGGGCGGGAGTGCATGGCATGCCACGGCGCACGTGGCCGGGCCATCAACTTCTCCGACGAGCCAGGCAAGCCAGCGTATGTCGGCACCATCGCGGTCGACAACCCGTGGGAGATGCTGCACAAGATCCGGAACGGCCAGCCCGGCGCCGTGATGGACGGCCGTCGCCGTGATGCTCTGGCGGCCGACCCGGACGGGTCGTCGAGGAGGCCGCACGGTGGCCGCATGCACATGCACATGATCGATGGACGGGCCATGCCGCCGATGCGCGAGCAGTTGTCGCCCGAATCGCAACTCGACCTGCTGAGCCACCTGCAGACCTTGCCGACGCGATGAACCCTGCGGCGCGAGCCGCGCAGCGGGCCGCCCGAAGACAAGGCGCGCGCTCGAATGTCTGCTGGCGGCGGGCCAGGGTCGGGGCGGCGGTGACGCCGCCGGCCCGCGTGCTGCCGCACCGGCCGCGGCAGTACGCCGGTCAGCCGATGGGTGTCGGGTGCCCGAGCGGCCGCGCACCCTTCACCGACGAAAACACCGCAGCTGCCGATCCTGGCCATCCTGCTGGCAACCGTGGCCGCCTGCCTGTGGGGTCGCTGGCGCCACGACATGGTCGCCACCGGTGCGCTGCTGGCCTGCGTGCTGGCCGGGCTGGTGGCGCCGGCCGAGGCCTTCGCCGGCTTCGGCCTCCCGGCGGTGATCACGGTGGCCTGCGTACTGGTGCTCAGCCGTGGGCTGCAGACCTCGGGGGCGTTCGACGCACTTACCCGCAGCGTCCTGCCAGCCCGTGCTGGGCGGACACTCAGCCTGGCGGCATTGCTTCGAGTCGGGAGCCTACCTGACCGAAGCGCGCGTGCCGGAGGGCGGCGCGTCGGTCGGCAAGACGTTGGGCGAGCTGGAGCAGCAGATCGACGAGACCGGAGCGCAGATCGTCGGCCTGGTGCGCAACGTCACGCGCATCGCCGCGCCGAGCCTGCGACGCAAGCTGCGTGCCGGCGACATCCTGGTCGTGGAGGCGGAAGCCGACGCCTTGGCCGGCGTGCTGTCCACCCTGGGCCTGACGCTGGAGAAAGTCATCAAGCCCGACGAAAGCGATGCGGCCGATGACGATGGCGACAGGGACGAAACGGACGAGAAGGACGACGAAAAGGTCGCGGCATCGGACGAGGTGGTGCTGATGGAACTGGCCGTGCTGCCAGGCTCGTCGCTGACCGGCCGCTCGGCCAGCGACCTCCTGCTGCGCACCCGCTACGCGCTGAACCTGCTGGCGCTGTCGCGCCGCGGCCAGCGCTCGACGATGCGGCTGCGTTCGATGCCGCTGGCTGCGGGCGACCCGCTGCTGATGCAGGGTTCGCCGGAGTCGATCGCGGAGTTTGCGTCCGACAACGGTTGCGTGCCGCTGGCCGAGCGCAAGCTGCGCATCCCCAACCGGCGCAAAGCGTGGACCGCCGGGATCGTGATGATGCTGGCGGTGGGCGGCGCCGCCTTCGGGCTGCTGCCGGCGGCGATCTCGTTCGCGCTCGGGGTGCTGGCGTGGATGGCGCTGCGCGCGGTGCCACCGCGCGCGATCTACGACGCCATCGACTGGCCGGTGATCGTACTGCTGGCGGCGCCGATCCCGGTGGCCGGCGCGATAGAGGCCACCGGCACCGCCGACCAGATTGCACGCTTCCTGCTCGACCACGTCTCCCAGGGCCACGCGGTGGGCGCGCTGGTGCTGATCCTGGTTGTCACGATCTTCCTGTCGGACCTGATCAACAACGCCGCGACCGCCGCGGTGATGTGCCCGATCGCGATCGGCACCGCGGCCGCGCTGGGCGATTCCTTCCTGATGGCGGTGGCGATCGGCGCATCGTGCGCCTTCCTGACGCCGATCGGGCACCAGAACAACACGCTGATCCTCGGCCCCGGCGGCTTGCGCTTCGGCGACTACTGGCGCCTCGGTCTGCCGCTGGAGGTGCTGGTGGTGGCCGTCTCGGTGCCTCTGCTCCTCGTCGTGTGGCCGCTGTAGGACGCTCTGCGGAGCCAATCGCCACGCGCTTGCGCCGGCGCGGGCACCCCGACATGCACCGGCTGCCGTCGGCGTCTCAGCGGGAGGATGCGCCGAGTGCCACCCGATGGTTCGCTCCGTCCACCCCCGGTCTTCTCATTGCCTTTCGCGAGCGACGGGGGCATCCGCACCGCCTGAGGACGCCTTCAGGACGCGCATCGCCGCCCCGAAACGCTCCTCGACCGCCAGACGGTCCTCGGGTTCCGGCAGGCCCTCGCGCGCTGCGCGGGCGAGCATCGCGGCGTGCCGCGCCAGCGCGGCCCGGTCCTCGGGGCGGTGTGCCACATCGGCGACCTGGGTGACCGCCTCCAGGAGCCGTGTCAGGACGGCAGGGTTCGCGAGCGCGTTCTGCCGGATCTGGTTGAACGCCGTGTCCAGCAGCCCCACGAAGGTGGGCCCGGGCGCCACCAGCCGCAGCCGGCCCTGGGTGTCGAACCGGCGATCCGATGGCATCTCCCGGAGCGCCAGGCGGCACAGGCCGGACCCCAGACGGTCGATGCAGGCGATCGCCGTGAACGGGTCGTTGACGCCTGTCGAGAGCGCGCGCACGGCGATCTCGACCAGCTGGATGATCGGAAACTCCACGTCCTGGGCGGCGGTCCGCTGGTGACCGACGACGAAGGCAGCATGCAGCCGGCGGGCCAAGTCGTCATCCACTCGGTCCCGCGGCCAGACCGTCAGCAGCGCGTGGCCCTTGACGAGGTACTGCCCGGGCCGGCGCTCCAACCGCATCCGCAGATCCTCCCGCTCGGCCAGCGCCACCAGGGCGTCGGCGTCGACCCGCTGAAGGTAGCCATCTTCGTCGGACCCGACGGGGCGTGCGTCCCCCTCGAAAGCCGCGGTCAGTCCGGCTTCGGACGACGGGGCCGCGTCCTGCGGCTCGGGCTGATCCAGCGGCACCGGGACCAGCCGGTCGATGCCTCGGATCAGATCTCTGCCGACCCGCGCGACGACCTCCTCGGTCTGGATCGAGACCGAGACGTGATGGATGAAGTAGATCAGCACACCCAAGCTGGCGATCCCCAGCAGGATGGCGATACTGACCGACAGCTGGGGAACGAAGACCATCTCGTCGGCGCGGCGGATCGTACGCAGGACGAGCAGGCAATACAGGAACGTGGCCAGGAACGTGCCCAGCACCACCTGGTTGGCGGTGTCGCGCATGAAGTTTCGCAACAGGCCGGGGCCCAGTTGCGTCGAGGCCAGCGACAGAGCCACCAGCGTCAGCGAGAAGACGGTGCCGGCGATCGCGATCATCGAGCCCGCCAGGGTGCTGAGCATCAGGCTGGCACCCTCGGCGCCCCCGGTGTAGCGCCAGCCCAGGTCGCTCAGCCACTCGGCCGTCATCCGCTCGTCGAGCGACACCGTGCCGAAGGCCGCCGCAACGGCCGCGAGCGCCATGACCGTGGGCACGAACCACAGGCTCGAGCGCAGATAGTCCCAGACCTCGAACCAGAGTGTTTTCATCGCGCAGCGCGCTCCACGCCCACATCGCTGGCTGGCGCCGACGGGCGCTGTACCGACGGCAGCAGATTGTCCCCGGCATGCAAGGGCTGCGCATGGCGCGCCTGCGCCTCGATCACGGCGGCTTCGCTGTAAAGACCGGCTTCGGCCTGGGTGGAGACGGCATCGGTGTCCTCCGCCGGCGCCACGGCCGGGGGCTGACGCCGCGGCCCGGCATCCCCTGCGGCAGCCGCCGTGCGATCGGTCACGGTGACGGGCACACCCTGCGGGAAGATGACCTCGCGCGCGTCGTCGGGCATCGTGATGCCGTGCTCCTGGAAGGCCCGCTTGACGAGCCGGATGACCGACGAGCGGACCTTCATCCAGCTGTGCTCGCGGCCGTTCAGCCAGAAGTAGACGCGCAGGTTGACGGCCGACGGCCCGAGGCTGTCGACCAGTACCGAAGGCTCCGGGTCCGGCAGGACCGCCGGGTGCTTGGCCAACACCTGGCGCGCGATCTCCTGCGCGTCGGTGATCACGGCCGCGTAGTCGATGCCGACGACGAAGTCCTCGCGCCGGTTCTCACTGCTCGTGAAGTTGCGCAGGTTGCTCTTGTAGACGGTGGCATTCGGGATCTGCACGAGGTTGCCGTCCAGCGTCATCAGGATCGTCGTGCGCACATTGAGCTGCTGCACGTAGCCCGTGACACCGGCGATCTCGACGAGATCACCGGTCTCGAACGGCCGCTGCATGCTGAGGAAGACGCTGGCCAGGAAGTTCTCAGTGATGTCGCGAAACGCGATGCCCAGCGCCAGCCCGACGAGCCCGGTGCCGCCGACCACCGTCAGGGCGAGCTGGGTCAGGCCGGAGACGCGCAGGACCACGTAGGTGCCGGCGAGCACGACGAGCACGCCTGCGCTGCGGGCGAACACGCTTCGCAGCAGCCTGGCCTCCATGCGAGGCGCCAGGATGGCCGCCACAGCGCGCGTCGCGATCATCCCGGCCCCGACGGACAGCGCCAGGATGATCAACCCGAAGACGAAGAAGGGCAGCGAGTGGACGAAGTCACGCCACAAGGCCATCAGCCCGGCCCACGCCGGTCGCAGGTCCCACACGGCGGGTTGCGGCACCTCGATCCGGTTGGCCACCGCGACGACGTCCTGCGTGTTGCGCGCCAGGTCGCCGGCCCACTTCCGGAGTTCCTCGGTCTGCGCCTGCCCGCTGAGAAAGACGACGCCGGCATCGACCCGCACCCGGGCGTCGGTGAACCAGCCCGTGGCGTCCAGGACGCTCTGCAGCCGACGACCGATCTCCTCGTCGCGCGCGACGGGTGTGACCTCGACGGTGGCCGGCGCCGCGGATCGCTCTTCGCTCCCGCCACTGGCCAGCGTGTGCAACTGAGGGGCCTGGGTGGCCGTGTCCTGCGAGCCCTGCGCCCCAAGCCCCGTCACCACGAAGGACAGCACGCCGCACAAGGCAAGGGCCCTCAGGGCCGTCGCGAGGCGACCCCGGGCCGCCCCGCGCATCGTGGACCCCCATGGCCCGCAGGTCCCCGCAACGACCGGTCGACGCCCGAGAACGATGGTCTTGATCATGCCTCCTCCTGCGACCCGCGCGATGGCGCCGACGACCGAGCCAAGAACCCCTGGATCAGCGGGCCCGCATCGCCCACCCTGCAGCGCAGCCACCGGTCCATCGCGAACGGCGGCCGGATCCTGCCCCTGTGGCCGAGCGATGGTACCCGCCGGCATCGTCGACGCGAGACGCCGGCCGGGCCAGGCAATGCAGCGGTCGCCTGGGCGCGAGAATGTCCGACCCGTTCGGCGCGAGCTCACCCGACCTGGCGCCGTGCGTCGCGCCACGTGCGAGGCAGGCGCGCCCCAACGGTGCGGCGGCTGTCGATGCAGCGGGCGGCCACGAGCCCGATCTGTCGCATGCGCGCAGGGTCCGGCGTCGGCGCCAGTGGCGGCGCCGGAAGTGGCATGCTCGGAACCGTGATCGAACTTCCACCGACCGCCGCCTTGCGCGTGCTGACCGTCAACATCCACAAGGGCTTCAGCGCATTCAAGCGCCGTTTCGTGCTGCATGAACTGCGCGAGGCGATTCGCGCGATGCGCAGCGATCTGGTGTTCCTGCAGGAGGTCGAGGGCGGCGCGGGCCCCGCTGGCGCTGTCGTCGCCGGCGCCCAGTACGAATTCCTCGCAGACCAGATCTGGTCCGACCACGCCTACGGCCGAAACGCGGTGGCCGATGGCCAAGACCACGGCAACGCGGTGCTGTCGAGGCTGCCGGTGCTGCACAGCTGCAACCATGACATGTCGCTGCCAGGGGTCGAGCCGCGCGGGCTGCTCCACTGCGTGCTGGCTCGGCCCGCCGGCCTGCCCGAGCTGCATGTGATGTGCGTGCACCTCGGGCTGACCGAAGTGCACCGGCGCCACCAGCTCGCGCGCCTGTGCGAGACGGTGCGCGTGGAGGTGCCCGTCGATGCGCCGCTGGTCGTTGCCGGCGACTTCAACGACTGGCGCTCGCAGGCCGATGCGATGCTCGCCCCGAGTGGGCTGACCGAGGTCTTCCGACACACGCGCGGACGTCACGAGCGGACATTCCCGGCACGCCTTCCGCTGCTGCGGCTCGACCGCATCTACGTGCGCGGGATCGCGGGCTACCGGCCGCTGCCGATGCCGCGCCGACCGTGGGGCCATCTGTCCGACCATGCACCGCTGGCGGCCGAGCTCGAGCTGGAGGCGCGGTCGTGAACTCGCACTGGTTGCCAGGCAACCACATCACGCTGCTCGAGAATGGCGAGGCCTACTACCCGCGCGTGTTCGAGGTCATCGCCGCCGCCGAGCACGAGGTGCTGCTCGAGACCTTCATCCTGTTCGACGACAAGGTCGGGCGCGGGCTGCAGCAGGCACTGCTGAGCGCCGCCAGGCGCGGCGCCGAGGTGCACGTGCTGGTCGACGGATGGGGTTCGCCCGACCTGCCGCCGTCGTTCACGCAACCGCTGCTCGATGCCGGCGTCGATCTGCGCAGCTACGAACCGGCGCGCCGTCTGTTCGGCGCCCGCACCAACATGCTGCGCCGCATGCACCGCAAGCTGGTGGTGGTCGACGGGCGGCTTGCATTCGTCGGCGGCATCAACTACTCCATCGACCACCTCGCCGAGCACGGACCGCTCGCCAAGCAGGACTACGCGGTCGAGGTCGGGGGCCCGCTGGTCGGGCAGATCCAGGCCTTCTGCCGCGCCAGTCTGGAGGAGCCGCAGCCGGCGCGGGTCTTGTGGCTCCAACGCTGGCAGGCGATGCGCGACACGCGCGGCGGCCGCGGCGACAGTGGCGCGGCCGCCGCCCACGGCGGCGCGCGGGCCGCCTTCGTCACGCGCGACAACCACGCCAACCGGAACGACATCGAGCGCCACTACCGCGCCGCGGTGCGGGTCGCACGCGAGCGCGTACTGATCGCCAACGCCTATTTCTTCCCCGGCTACCGCTTGCTGAGGGACCTTCGCCGCGCAGCGCGGCGCGGCGTGCATCGAAGCTGCTCTACGGGTACCTGATGCGCGCCGGCGTGCGCGTCCACGAAT